>JBCBTA010000362.1:0-3526 GCA_039818905.1 Planctomycetota bacterium | reverse complement strand
GGATACTGCATCGTGTCACTCCTTTGCTGTGCCCCGGACAGGGCGGCACATGAGAAAGCGACTCGGAGGAGCGATCGGCGCGCGCAATGCGTAGAAACGGCGCGGCGCATGAGAAAACGCCCGGCTGCAGGACCGGGCGCTTTCGGGGGTGGTGATTGTTCAGGTCTGTCGGATCAGCCGCGGCGGCGGATCGCGATGCCGACCGCTGCCATCGCCAGGACTGCCGAGCCTGCCGGCGCGGGGATGGCGATGAAGAGCCAGTCGCGGAACGAACCGCCCGGTGCCGACGTGCCAGTCGGATCGAGTGAGTTCCAGCCGCGGCCGACGCGGGTCGAGTTGTCGCCGCTGAGTCGGTGCCCATCCTCGCGGAGGATGAACGTCTCTGATCCGGTGGTGTCGTAGATATTGACCACGACACCCGCGACGACATCGGCGTTGCCCTGCGACGTCAGCGTGCCGGAGTTCATCGTGGGATCACCAGGCGTGATAATCCAGCCGTCGGCGACGGGCGTGAGTCCGACGCTGTACTGAAAGAACAGGTCGTACCAGCCTTCGCCGAAGCCGTAGGTCGCGCCGGCGTCCTCGCCGCCGTAGACCTCGCCCTCGATGGTGAGCGTGCCACCGATCGTGTCGATGGTCAGCGTGACGTCATCGCGACCGGCGTCGAAGAACGCCGCGTCGAACGAGAAGGTGGTGGTGCCACCAACGCCACCGAGGCCGGCGAGCGAATCATCCATGCGCAGGCCGTAGCCCGGCGGATCGGCGCTGCCGTCCTCGTGGTCGATCAGTGTGTATTCGATCATGGCTCCCTGCGCGGCGACTGCGAGCGTGCAGACCCCCAGCGCGCACCATGACAGTGCAGCGTGACGCATTTCTTCCTCCTCCTGCGCGCACGGCACGAAGGCCGCGCAATCACGTAGTCCCACCCTGGAGCAGCCCGGTGCACCGCACCGCCACAACCACCGCCCAAAGGCTCACAAAACAAGATGTAGGGAAAGTGACGTGTTTCCCTATGCTGGAAGGGAGTGTGCGCCGGTCTTGGGGGGTGTCAAGCCGGCATCACACATCCGCCCAATCTTTGACAGAACCTTGGTTGCGCGCTGACCGGCGTCATCTGGCCGTAAGCGCTTTCGATGAAGGCGGTTACGGACGATCGCCGTCTGGGACTCGCATGGCGCGACTCCGGATGATGTGCAAGCGCCTCGATTGTGCTGCTATCTTCATCGTTCCGGGTCGCTGCACGGATCCGCCCAACACATTCCTTTGGAGCTTGCAACGATGAAGCGCATCGCGATTGGCATTCTGGCGTCCTCCATGCTCCTTGCTGGCGGCTGCGTCGCCGGTGAGTTCAAGGACATCGAGATCGACAGCGCCACCAACCCGCGCGTCGATCTGTCCGGATACAGCACCTACTCCTGGGGCGGCTCGGCCTCGATCCTCGCCGACCGGGACGACGACTGGACCCCGCGCGACCTCGACGTGGAGGCGGAGATCCGCTTCCTGATCGATCGCGAGCTGCGTTCGCGCGGGTGGACCGAGGTCGCATCCTCGCCAGACGCGATCGTGGTCTACGCCGTCGGCGTGGACATGAACGCCCTGGAGCTCAAGGTTGACAGGGACAACCGCGAGACCTTCCAGGAGGTTCCCAAGGGCGGCGTGCTGGTCGCCATGGCCGACCCCAACACCCGTCAGGTGATGTGGGCCGGTGGCGCGGTTGCCGACGTCCAGGAAGAGCCGAGCGTCAAGCAGACCAAGCGTCGTCTGGACTACGCCATCACCAACATCTTCCGTGAGTTCACGGTCGAGTAATCTCGGCCTTGCCGGCCATCCGGGGCTCAGTCCCCGGAAATCACCCACCAGCGAGCACTGACCGGCGCCATGCGCTTGCCTCTCGATCCGTCGGGGAGCAGGTGCGTGGCGTCGTATGCGCGGTCGTTGCGGTTCACGATGACGCGGACCGCGCGTCCGTTGAGTGACCGATCGAATGCGAAGACACCCGGGTCACCCGTCGAGACGTGCTGCACGTCACCGTAGCGGAGGACGGGCCCGATCCGCGGGTCATGCCGCAGATTGAACCACTCGCGATACGCGGAGCGGATGCGCAGGTCAGCCCGATCGTCGGGGTTGAGATTGCGGGGCGTATCTGGCCACGGCACGGGCTTGCGATCGGTGGGGTCGTCGGCACCCCACATGCCGTACTCGTCGCCGTAGTAGATCATCGGGGCGCCGAGGTACGTGGCCTGGATCGCGACGCCGAGGAGCGAGAGGTCGTAGATGTCGCGAGACGGACGCGTGTCCTTGTAGTCGTCGCCATCCTGAATGCGGTTGCCCTGGTCGTAGCCGCGGTTGGGGTTGTAGAGCATCGAAACGTAGCGATCGGTGTCGTGAGACGCGAAGAGGTTCTGGTGAATCAGGTTGGTCTGCGGGGACTCGTTGAACGCATCCTGCAGGCGCGAGCCGAGCTCGTCGGAGCTCATGCCGGGCTGCACTGCGAGCCAATCGACGACCGCCGACGCGAAGGGGTAGTGCATCTGCGTGTCGAAGTGCTGCCCCTGCAGATACTGATCCGCCTCGCTCCAGATCTCAGCGATGATGATCGCATCGGGGTTGATGCTCTTGACGTGTGCGCGCCAGTCCTCCCAGAAGGGGAGTCCGACATCGAGTGCGACGTCGAGGCGCCAGCCGTCGATGCCGTCGGATGGATCGCCGTCGCCGTTGGGATCCATCCAGCGCGTGGTGATGTCGAACATGTGCTTCTTGACCGGATCGACCAGGTCGCGGTTGGGCTTCTGCATGAACTTGGGCAGCCAGCCGCTGGGCCCGTCCCAGGCGACCCAGGACTCCAGCGCACCGTCGTCATCGAACTCGGCGAAGAACCAGTCCGCGTAGGGTGAATCGGTGCCGTTGGCGACGACATCCTCGAAGGCCCAGAAGTCGCGCCCGGTGTGGTTGAAGACGCCGTCGATCACAACGCGGATGCCGCGCTTGTGCGCCTCGGGAATCAGGACGTCAACGAAGTAGCGATCTGCGGCAGTCCACGTCCACGTCATCGGATCGTCGGTGTTGGATGCAGGCGGCGTGAAGTCTTGCGGCACACGGCCAGACTCGGCGGGTGTGCCGAAGTTGTCATCGATGTGCCGGAAGTCGGTGGCATCGTACTTGTGCATCGACTCACCCTCGAAGATGGGGTTGAAGTAGATGGCGGTGACGCCAAGGGCCTGCAACTCGTCGAGCTTCTCGACGACGCCTTGCAGGTCGCCGCCGTACCGGCGATTCCACACCCAGTGGAAGAGGTTGTCATGCGGGAACACGGGATCCCAGACGTGGTCGGGCCCAACGTTGTTTCGCCTGCGATGCTCCTTTTCCTCGCCCGGCGCGGCCCGGTACCAGTGCGCGTTCCAGGGCATGGGAAAGACGTCGTCACCGCACCGTGTCTCTTGCAGGAGGATCACGTCGGGCCGCGCCTTGCGCACCATCTTGGCGAAGGTGTCGATCCGCGCGCGGATGGAGTTGATGTTCCAGGTGG
>JBCBTA010000361.1:0-3537 GCA_039818905.1 Planctomycetota bacterium | reverse complement strand
GGCGATATCGAGAAGCTGCTCGACATCGCGTCGCAGTCCTTCGTCGGCGACCTCCGCAAGCGCCTCGACGCGTGCCGTGCCCTCCAAGGCCAGCAACCGTGCGTAGACGTCACGCAGCTTCTCGTACCCCGACGGATCCACGCGTCAGCCTTCCCCCAGCTCGCGCAGCAGCCACGCTCGCGCCATCGACCAGTCGGTCTTCACCGTCCCCGCGGACACACCAAGCTCCGAAGCGATCTCCTCGATCGTCAGTGAGCCGAAGAGGCGGAGGGCCACGACGTTCGCCTGGCGTTCGCTGAGAGCTGCCAGCTTCTCCAGCGAATCGTGGAAGGCGACGAGGTCGATCGTCGTGTCTGCGTTCGCCGCGATGTCGAAGAGCGTGACGCGCTTCGCCTCCCCGCCGCGCTTCTCACGCTTGCGGGCCTTGGCGTAGTCGGCAAGCACATGACGCATGGCCGTCGCGGCGACGGCGAAGAAGTGCGCACGATCCTGCACGCCGCCGAGATTACCGACCAGCTTCATCCACACCTCATGGACCAGCGCCGTCGGCTGAAGGGTGTGTCCGACGCGCTGATCGCGCATCATCGCCCCGGCCAACGCGCGCATCTCGGGGTAGACAAGCTCCATGAGGTCCGTCGCCGCACGCTCGTCACCGGATCGAGCACGGGCGAGCAGCGTGGACACCGTCGAAGGTCCGGTGGCATCCTCCATACGAGGGATACTACATGCCACCACAATGTCCGATAACCGGCTGCACGAGGTCGCTACGCTACTCCCTGTGACTGCGGACCTTCGATTCATCTTCCTCGGGACAGGCACGTCCGGCGGCGTGCCGGTGATCGCTTCCGATCACGGCGCCTCCGCCTCGGACGATCCGCGTGACTTTCGCACCCGCCAGGGCTCGGCCCTGTGCTGGACCGACCCGCGAGGGCAGGAGCGCATCGTCCTGCTCGACACCACGCCGGACCTGCGCCTGCAGGCCCTGCGTCACGACCTGCGCCGGTGCGACGCCATCCTCTTTACGCACAACCATGTTGACCACATCTTCGGGCTCGACGAGGTTCGGCGGTTCAACGCGGTGATGAAGGCGCCCATCGCCATCTACGCCGACCAGCACACCATGGAGTCGCTGCAGCGCGTCTATGCGCACATCTTCGACCGGGCTGCCAACGTCAACGACTCCTTCGTCGCCAGCCTCCTGCCGCACGACATGGTCTGCGGCAGGGCCATCGATCTCTTCGGCCTGCGCTTCCTGCCCATCCGACTGCTGCATGGCCGGCTGCCGATCCTGGGCTTCCGCATCGAGCCGTCCCCCGGGGCCTGGAGGGGCGACACCGCCCCACCCCTGCCGCTGGCGTACTGCACAGACGTCTCGGCCATCCCGCCGGAGACCTGGCCCGCGCTGGAGGGGCTGGACACGCTGGTCCTCGACGGCCTCCGGCACCGGCACCACCCGACGCACTTCAACCTCGAGCGTGCCGTGGATCACGCCCAGCAGATCGAGGCCCGGCGGACGTGGTTCGTCCATATCGCCCATGAAATCGTGCATGCGGAGGTCGATCCGGGCCTGCCGGAGGGCATGAGCCTGGCGTTCGACGGACTGACGCTCGGGCCGGGGGATGCCGAGCGGCTGACAGGCAAGCGGCTGGCGCTGCACCCGCGGCCGGGCGCTGATGACCCGACCCCGGCCCGGCAGGAACGATCCTGCTGACACCGCAGGCGCGGAGGGGCTCTGAGGCCCTGTTCCCCAAGGCCCGCGGGGGCTACACTCTCCCTCCCCATGGCCAATGCACGTGACATCAAGAAGCGGATCAAGGCGGTCGGCAACATCAAGCGCATCACGCGCACGATGCAGATGATCGCCACGAGCAAGTTCGCCCGAGCGCAGCAGCGCGCCACGGCCTCCAAGCCGTACACCGAGGGCATCTTCGATCTCGTCACGGAACTGGCCGGCCGGGCCGGCAACATCAGCCACCCGCTCATCGATGGTCCGTCCGGCGGACCCAAGGGTAAGGAGCTGGTGCTGCTGCTCACCTCCGACCGCGGACTCTGCGGCCCGTACAACGGCTCGCTGCTTCGCGCCGCCGTCGGCTACTTCCGCAAGAGCCCGGACATGGAGCGGCTGTACGAAGTCGTCGGGCGCAAGGGCCTCGGCGTCCTGCGCTTCAACAAGTACGACATCCACCAGCATCACGCCCAGTTCGGTGACACCATCCACGCCGAGGAAGTTGACCGTCTGGCAACGTCCTACATGGATGCGTTCATCAGCGGCGAGATCAGCTCGGTGAAGGTGATCTACATGCGGTTCATCTCAACGGCGCGGCAGCGGCCCGAGGTGCTGCAGTTGCTCCCGCTGAAGCCACCAGCGTCTGAAGAAGACGCCAAGGCATCGGGCACGAGCGCTCAGTACGAGTTCAGCCCCGATCCCGAGACGCTGCTCGGCGATCTGCTCCCCGAGGCGGTCAAGGCGACGCTGTACCAGTGCTTCAACGACGCCGTCGTCTCGGAGCACGTGGCGCGGATGATCGCCATGAAGGCCGCGACGGACAACGCCAGCAAGATGGGGCGGAACCTGACGCGCGTCTACAACCGCGTGCGCCAGGCACAGATCACCACGGAGCTGACCGAGATTATCGGCGGCGCCGCGGCACTCGAGTAGTCCATCTTCAGCCACTCCAACGGGCCCGACGGGCCTCGGAACCGGGAAGTGCTACACTCCACTTGGCCCCTGCGGGCTGCGTGTGATGCGTCATGCGCCCGCTGATCCAGGGCCGGGGCATCCAGCGGGTGAGACACATGGCGAGCAATGGGCAGGCCACCGCGGCCTCCAGGGGGGCTGTGTTCGGGAACGTCCTCGAGTGCATCGGCAACACGCCGATGCTTGAGCTCAGGAAGCTCGACACCGGGCCATGCAGGCTCTTCGCCAAGCTTGAGATGCAGAATCCGGCCGGCTCGATCAAGGATCGCATCGGCCTGCGCATGATCAACGATGCCGAGGCGGACGGTCGCCTCGATCCGACCGGTGATCCCCCACCGACGATCATCGAAGCCACCGCCGGCAACACCGGCCTCGCACTCGCGCTCGTCGCCGGCCAGAAGGGCTACACCCTCAAGGTTGTCGTCCCCGACAAGATGTCCGCCGAGAAGATCCAGCACCTTCGGGCCATGGGCGCCGATGTCGTGCTGACGCGCTCGGATGTCGAGAAGGGACATCCAGAGTACTACCAGGACGTCGCCGCCCGCATCGCCCGCGAGACGCCCAACTCGGTGTACATCAACCAATTCGAGAACCCATCGAACGTCGCCGCCCATCACGACACCACGGGCCCGGAGATCTGGGACCAGATGGAAGGCAACGTCGATGCGCTCGTCGTTGGCGTTGGCACTGGCGGCACACTCTCGGGCACCGGCGCGTACCTCCGCGACAAGAACCCCAACGTCAAACTGATCCTCGCCGATCCGGCCGAGTCGATCCTCAACCCGCTTGTCAACGAGGGCAAGCATGTCAAGGCGGGCTCGTGGCTCATCGAGGGCATG
>JBCBTA010000360.1:0-3554 GCA_039818905.1 Planctomycetota bacterium | reverse complement strand
TTCCTCCTTCAAGGCCATCGATCTGGATAGCGATGACGACCTCGATGTCATAGCGGGCGAGGCAGGTGAACTCACCTGGTTCGAAAGCAATGGCGCCGAGGTCGTCATCGCTATCCAGATCGATGGCCTTGAAGGAGGAAATGAAGGGGAAGCCCTGAGTCACCGAACGAACCGTGAACGAAGGAAGCGTGCCTCCATCATTCTCAAGCCACTGGATACCGATGAATGATGTGATGATGTCTGCATCCATGTCACCGTTGACATCCGCAACCTGAAGCGACTGAGCCGACATGGTCATTGAGATGATGTGCTGCACGAAGGTGGGTGTTGATCCTCCGCTGCTCTGGAACCAGGAGAGGGTGCCTCCGTCTGCAACAACGATGTCGAGACTGTCGTCTGCATCGATGCTTCCAAGTGCAAGTGTCGCGATGCCAAAATCAAGGGTGCCAATCGAGTGTCTCGTAAACGACGGCGGGACGGTGCCGTCGTTCTGATACCACGCCAACTCCGCAGTGGGTGTCAGCGCGACCACGACAACATCCGTGTCGCCATCGCCATCGAGATCTGCCGGGCGTGCGTCCCACACGAGTTCGCCCTCTGTGATCGGTGGCCGGAAGACAAAGCACGGCTGGGCCGCGGCCTCATCTATCACGATCGTGAGCAGGACGACGGATGCACTGATCGACTTCACGCAATCAAACACGACCTCTGTCTCCCGGACGGGCGGTGACGATACGAGGGCAGAGTGATCTTACGTTCCAGGGGCGCTGAGGCCGCAGCGACGTGCCGCCGCTTCGAAGATGCCGGACCAGAGATTCGAAAGCACTTCGGCAAGGTCGAGGAAGATCGGGCGCAGCTCCGCGTCATCGGAACTGCTGATGCGTTCTCCGTGGAACGCCATTGCGCACGCGGCAGCGAGGATGTACTGCCATGCACCGATGAGTCGATCGAAGTCGGTCATCGCGCTTGAAACACGCCGCTTTCCCTGTGACTTCAGCGACTTGAGCACGTCGATCTCCGGGACTGTGTGGTCCATCCCGACCTCGAAGGGCAACGGCGCCTGGGCGTGCATGCGCTCAAGCATGGCCTCGCCCCCATCTGGGGCGGCGAGTGCATCGACGAGTCGTTCGACGGTGGACTGATCCTGAACGAGGGCAATCTGCAGCAGCGTCCGTGTCGTGTCGTTGTCGAACTTCTTGTCGGACGTACTGCCGAATTCGGGATCGACGTGGGCGTGTGTCATCCGTGGACTCCTTCCGGGGGAGTGATCAGTCGAACATCGCCATCAGCTCGGCATCGATTTGGGCCGTCGTCGCTCCCGGCCATGCGCACAGTTGGCGCGTGGTATTGCGGAGGCGGCGTGCAGCGGTTCGAGCCATGACGGCGGCGCGTTCCTCGGTGAGATTCTTGAGATCGGCGATGCGCGCATACGGCATGCCTTCGAGGTGATGCAGCCGAAAGACATCCCAGTGCTCACCGAGCCCTTCATCCTGGAGGGCGGTTGACGTTGCGCGCACGGCCTCGCGCATCATGTTGTGCGCGACGGTCTGGCGGAACTGCGAACCAGGCGCGTCCGCGGCATCATCGACATCGGCGGGCAGCTGGCCTGCATGGCGCTTCTCTGCACGGATGTACTCCTGCAGATAGAAGCGCAGCCCCTTGATCAGCCAGACCCGCAGCGGCAGGTCGGAGCTGAGCCATCGGTCGAGGTAGTCCTCCCGGGCGAGGCGATCAGAGAAGAAGCCCGCGACGAGCTCCTGAGGATCACCGAGCCTGCGGAAGGAACTGCCCTTGATGTAGATGGTCAGCGGCCCGAAGTAGACGGCCATGACATGCTCACGAGCGGGCCCGACCTCGCCGCTCTCGAGGCGCTGGCCGAGCCATGTGTGGGCGGTTGGAGGGAAAGCATCCTGTTTGGAGTGGGCGTTCATGGCGGGCTGTTGCTCCATGAGGGTCATTCTGCTGGAAGAAGACCCCGGCAGAGCAGTTCGGCGCGCCGAGAACCCACAAAAACTGCCATTCAACGGCCGTCAGGGCCCCCCATCTTCACGCTGCCTTGACGGATGCGTGGTGGCTGCGGTACGATGTTCCTCCTGATTGCGGGGTAGAGCAGTCTGGTAGCTCGTCGGGCTCATAACCCGGAGGTCGCAGGTTCAAATCCTGCCCCCGCTATTTGACAGTGATCTGTCCGAGTCTGGCCCCAATACGGGGCCAGATGTCGTTTTGGGGTGTCTCAGGGGTGGCCAGCGTGTCGCGTTCCGCCGAGTGATCGGCTGAGGACGACGCTGACATAGTTGGTCACTTCCCATTCCGTGCGTGCCACTTCGCGGTAGCCGCGCCGCGTGTATGTGGCGATCAGTTCGGTGGCGTGCTCCGAGGTGTCGCAGGCGATCTCAATGGCCCCGAGTTCCACCGCCCTGTTCTCAACGCGTCCGATCAGAAGAGCGCCGATGCCCTGGCCCTGATAATCCGGGTCAACTGCAAATTGCTCGAAGGTGAAGACGCCTGGCAGCCGGTACCAATGGACCGCGGCACCGTCTCGTGGCGAGCACAACGTGACCGTGCCCACAATTCGGCCTCCGAACTCCGCCACGAACCCTTCTGAACCCTCCGCCGTCAAACGCTCGCGGGTGACGGACTCGTCTTGGTGCGACGCGAGGTAACGCATGCCCCGCGCGGCGAGAGGGGCGTAAGCACGATGGAGCAGCGACGTGATCGTGCGCATGCAATCATGCTCGGTGTAGGGGCGAATCTCTGGCACATTCTGGCAGGAACTCGGTGTCGTCATGGTCCGTGGCTCGAGTAGCACTCGTGGGCATAGGACGTTGTGATTGTGTGCGCCGGGGCGCCACATACTGCCACACGATACGGGCAATGATCGTTCTGCACGAGCGCACGCGTTGACTCGCCGCGGGTATCGAGTCAATCTCGAACGGCTTCAGGGGCGGCTCCTTGTCCATGTCAACTATGCGACTCGGCCATAAGCACGGAAACATCGGCCAGCATCCGAGCACACCAAGCTGCTGGCCCGCATGCCCTCTGGGGCCGCGAAGCGGCATCTGCTGCTCATGACATCGTGCCCCCGCTACCGTTGATCAAGAAGGGACTTGCGGTCATCCGCGGGTCCCCTTCTCGTTGGCGGCGTTGGTTGGGTGTCCCCGATTGCTTCTCCATCTACATCCGCATGCAGAGCGCACAACAGACGCCCGCATTGGTACGGGCGTTGGAGAACACATCGAACGCGGATGGGTGGGTCGCACCTAGCCGCGGCGGGTTCGGCGTACCGCGATGGTAATCGCGAGCGGCGCAAGGGCAAGGGGTGCTGGTGAAGGAACAGTCTGGATGAGCCCCGAGCCCACGCCTGGAGCGTAGGTCCCATCGAGGAAGATGGTGCTGCCGAACTGGCCATGAAGAGCGCCCTGGTCGTTGATGACGCTTGCAACTTCGTCGTCGGCAAGCGTGAACAGGTCGCTCAAGTCGGGCAAGTCGGGCATCACTGGCGACTGGGCCACGGGCTGGTCACCTGACTCAACGTGACTCAGAGCGATCGCGGC
>JBCBTA010000359.1:0-3554 GCA_039818905.1 Planctomycetota bacterium | reverse complement strand
CGCAGCTTCAGCAGTTCGATGCGCCCGCGGTGGCGCCGTTCATGTGCCGCACCACGTGCATCTATCAGTTCCCTGCGCCGGTCCCGTTTGGGAGCCCACTTGATCTGAACTACCGTGTGCATCTGGACATTGCGCCGCTGCCGGCGGTACCGGTCGATATCCAGATCGTATCGCTCAACCTGATAGATGCACGTGGTGCGGCACATGAACGGCGCCACCGCGGGCGCATCGAACTGCTGAAGCTGCGAGTCGCAGGTGTTCACCGTAGGTGCGGGAGCGCCGCCGACAAAGAGGACTCCGGGATCCGGCCACACGCCGAAGTCGAATGGCGCTGTCACCGCGGCGCCGGGCTCCACGTGCAGGACCATACCGCCCGGTGGCAGCACCACTTGCTCGGGAACGCACGTCGCCGTGCCACCCGCGTCAGGCCACGCGTATGCCGGTGGAATGCTGTTGTCCACGTAGTACACCGCGCTCGCGCACGCATGTCCGGTGGTGCCGTCCGTGTACAGCCCAATCGCTCGAACGTTTGACTCGCCACACGAGCCATTCGCACACTTGCGGTATGGCCGTGCCGCAACCTCAAACGAGATCGTCCCGCCAGGCGGCAACACGATCGGAGCGGGCAGCAACGTCGCCGTCGTGATGAATGTCGTGGATGGGTTTGGCGGGAACGGAATGCACCCGCCCGGGGGGAGGTTCGCCAGGAAGTCGATGCCCCACGCATCGCCGCCGAGAGGATCCGAAGCGCTGAACGCCGTGCGGAATGGTGGCAGCGGACCCGCTTCGATCGGCTGCGCCGCAGTACTCACGAAGTCGGCGTCGATCGTTCCAGTCCAGGTCTCAAGCGGATCATTGTTCGTCAGCGAGTAGCGCGACACCGCTTGGTCGCCCGCGTGCACGCCATGTGGGAGCGGCGTCAGGTTGACGAGGTCCAGCCTTGGAATACCCGAGCCAGCTGGTGGCGCCTCCTCGACAATACACACCTCGACGTCCCCCCGGAGGGTCAGCGATGTGCCATCGGTGAAGGTCACCGTCGAGACGACGGCCAGCGTGCAGACGCGCGGCGGGAATGCCGGCACGGTGATCGACGTGGGGATGAAGTTGAAGCCCGGCCCAATCGGGAACGGACCCACAACCGTGGGGCCGGACGACGGCGGAGGCGCACACGTCAGGGTCGCGCTCATCGTCACGAGATAGGGTGGGGCTGGGCACACAGGCACCGCAGGAACCGTCTCACTCAACGAAAGCCAGTGAAACGTGTTGATTGGAATGACGACAGTCGGCCCCGTCGCCACCACAACATTCGGCACCGACTTCGCAAACGCATAGCCCTTGGAACATGCAGGAATCAACGGCGCCGGGGGAGCGGTCGGGCCGCACGCCACCAAGTCGCCGGGCAGCACGAGCAAGGCTGCTCCTGCCGCCAGAGCCGTTGCTGTGAGCGCAGCGATCGTCGCACGCCCCAGCCGCCAAGTGCGAGTTCGTCCCATCGTCGAGACCTCCGTTGTTTGCGCCGGGCCGGCAGACGCACCTCACCTCGTCCGTGAACGCAGAGGCGACTGCGTCTGCACAGCCTTCAACGTGCAGACTGCCGCGCACCAATGACCATCGCAAACGCAAAGAATGCGAAGTCAGTGCGAATCACACATCGACAGGTGCGCAGCAGACCTGCTTATGACGCACGCGCACGACACTTACGCGCAGACATGCACCGGTGTGCGACATAAATCGGTCGGAAGTCTCAGCCCGGGAAAGTACTAGGCAAGTGCCAGGCAAAATGCGCACGCAATGCGCTACCGGAAACGACCCGCGCGGATCAGTCCCTCAAGCGCCGCGATGTCAGGCGCCGGAGAACGATCTTCCGTCAACGGTGGCACGACTTCGCGCACCGTGGCGTATGTTCGCTCAACCCCCGGGCCGCTCTTCAGTGGGCGCTGATACTCCAACGCCTCACCCGCACACAGCAGTTCGATCGCCACGACCGTTCGGCACAGATCAACCACCCGCCGCGCCTTGGCCCCGCTGCGCGGCCCGTACGAGTTGTAATCCTCGACACCCGCGCACGTCGGAATGTTGCTCACGCTCGCCGGTCCGCACAGCGTGATGATCTCGTTGCAGCACGCAGCCGCCGTGTACTGCGCAATCATGAATCCGGACTCGACGCCCGGGTGCGGGCTGAGATGCGGGTGCAGGGGATTCTCCGGGTCCGTCGCAGCCAGGATGAAGTACACCCGGCGCTCCGCGATCCCCGCGACGTGCGCCAGAGCCATCGGCATCACGTCCAGCGGCAGCGCGATCGGCATGCCGTGGAAGTTGCCCGCCGAGACGACACCGTCGGCAACATCATCTGATCCGCCGAACACCAGCGGGTTGTCCGTCACGGCCCCGAGTTCACGGAGCACCATCGTGCGCACATAGCCCAGCGCATCGAGTGCGGCTCCCAGAACGTACGCGGCGCATCGCAGCGAGTATGGATCCTGCACCCGCGGGTCATCTTCTCGATGCGACGCCAGGATCTCACTGCCCGCCACGGCGGTGCGCAGCCGCGCGGCCACGCGCCCGGGGCCATCGTGTCCACGCGCTTCGTACACCCGCTCGTCGAGAAATGCGTCTGTCGCGCGGCAGGCATCGATCGACATCGCGGCGGCGCACATCGCGGCATCGACCACGCGCTCCGCATCGGCAATCGCAAGCGCAGCCTGCGCGGCCATCAGATGCGTGCCGTTGATCAGTGCGAGCCCCTCCTTTGGGCCCGGTTCCACCGCGGGTACACCTGCCAGCTTCAGCGCCGCGGCGCCATCGATGCGGCTCCCACCATGCACCGCCTCACCTTCACCGATCAACACCAGACCGATGTGGGCCAGCGGCGCGAGGTCACCGGACGCGCCGACCGAGCCGATCGAGGGCACGACCGGTGTGACGTCGGCGTTCAGAAGTCCAAGCACGCACTCCACCAGTTCGACGCGGACGCCCGAGCAGCCACGGCTCAGTGATGCTGCCAGAAGCAGCATCATGGCGCGCACCGTTTCGGTCGGCAGTGGTTCGCCCACGCCCGACGCATGGGATCGAAGCAAGTTGCGCTGCACGTCCTGAAGCTGCGACGCATCGACCCGGCGCCTTGCGAAGGAGCCGAAGCCGGTGTTCACGCCGTAGAGCGGCTCACCCCCGGCCATCTCGCGATGCAGGGCTGCGTGCGCCCGCTCGAGGTTCGCTCGCCCCGCGTCGTCCAGTCGTACCCGGCGGCCCGACCTCGCCACACTCTCCACGTCGAAAATCCCGAGTGGAGAGCCGTCCAGAACGAGTGCGCTCGTCGATTCGGTGTCCTGTCCTGTCATCGCACGATTGTCCCGCGCCCACGCCGATGGTGGCAAGCGACGCTCCAGTCGGGTATCAACCACGTATGAGCAAGAGCGTCCTTCGCTGGGCCTTCATCATTGCCGCTGTGCTCCTCGTGGGGCCGGTCTGTGGCATGCTCGTCTCCAGGCCCATCGCCGGTGCGGCTGAGAGCAGCGCGGTGGCATCGCTGCCGCCGTCACCCGCCGGGACACTGG
>JBCBTA010000358.1:0-3586 GCA_039818905.1 Planctomycetota bacterium | reverse complement strand
CTGGAGTCGCTCGATCAGTTCCGTGGACCCGCGCTGCTGCTGCGTGAACGACTGCACATTCGTGCGCGTCGGCTGCGCCGAAGTTGCGCCAAAGTTCGCCTTGTCGGCGTGCGATGTGCGCTTCTGTGACGCGGCGGCAAGCTGGCTCGCGTTCAGGAGTCTGCTGGCGGGATCAAGGGACTGAATGCTCGACATGGCACCGCTCCATCTGCTTGGGGACAACGCTTCCCCAATGCAGTCGCAAGCGGTGTGCCAGTTCAGGACGCTTCGGACGGCTTGGGGGCGGGCTGCTCCTTGAGCAGTTCCTCGAGTGCCTTGTCGAGACCCTTGGGCGTGAGCCCCGCTGCGCGGATGATGCCCTTGCGATCCACGAGCACGATGAAGGGGTACCACTGGCCGTTGTACGCGCTGAAGGAGCCCTTGTTCTTGTCGAGCGCGGTCGGATACCGCATGTCGTACTGCTTGATCGTGGAGCTCAGTCGCTCCGCCTTGCGGGTGTCATCGCAGATGCCAAGCACGGTCACGCCCTGGTCGTCGTACGTCTCGGACAGCTGGTTGAGATGCGGGATGGCGCGCAGGCAGGGCGGGCACCACGTGCCCCAGAAGTCGAGCACGACGATCTCGCCTCGCATGTCCTTCATGGTGTACTCGTCACCCACCCACCGCTGCACGGTGAACTCAGGGGCCTCCTTGCCGACGAGTCGCTGCAGCCTTGGCTTGATCTCGCGGAATCGCTCGGGCCGGTCGCCGTAATAGAACCACTGATCCTCGAACGTGGCGGTGTGGGGCGCGGCATCGGCGTCCTGGGCGGCCGCCCGTGGCGAAGGCGCCAGCAGCGCGATGCCGGAGACGACGAGGGCGAGAGCGAGCAGCGAGGTCAGGCGAAGCATGCAGCGTTTCCTTCCTGCAGGCGGAATCGAACTTGACGATAAGATGCGCGTCACGCGGAGGAATCCACCCAGACGCGGTCGAAAGCGGCCGTCAGCACCATCATCATGAACTTCATCCCACTGACTGCCTATTTCCTGATCGCTCTTTTTGCGTCGTTCCTCTGCTCGCTGCTCGAAGCGGTCATTCTCTCGGTCACCAGGTCCCATATTCAGACCATGATCCGGAAAGGCAAGGCCTCCGGACAGGTGCTCGACGGGCTGAAGAGCAACGTGGATCGGTCCCTGGCGGCGATTCTCACGCTCAACACCCTGGCCCACACCGGCGGAGCCGCGGGCGTTGGCGCCGAGACCGCCAAGCTCGCCAGGGCCGCCAACGTGCCTGAGGACTTCTGGGTCGGCATCGCGGCAGTGGTCGTCACCATCGCGATCCTCGTCTTCAGCGAGATCATCCCCAAGACCCTCGGGGCCGCCTATTGGCAGAAGATCGCCGGGCCCGCGGCGTACGTCATCCGCTTCCTCATCATCTCGATGTACCCGGCAGTTCTCGCGCTGGAGGTCATCTCGCGGCTCTTCTCCAAGCACGGCTACACCGAAGTCGTCACGCGCGAGGAGATGCTCGCAATGGCGCAGCTTGGTCGCGCCGGTGGCACCATCAAGCACCGCGAAGGCCAGGTCATCACCAATCTCTTCGCCCTGCAGAGCCTCAAGGCCAGCGACGTGATGACGCCGCGGGTCGAGGTCTTCACGCTGCGCGAGGACATGACCGTCAGCGAGGTCGTGGACAAGCATGGCAGGCTGCGCTTCAGCCGCATTCCCATCACCGGCGAAGACCGCGATGACATCAAGGGAATGGTGCTGCGCTACCGCATCTTCGAGGAACTGGTGCGCGGCCGTTCTGATGCGACGATCAAGTCGCTTGCCGTCGATGCCCACTTCGTCCCCGAGACCAAGACGATCGCCAGCCTGCTCGATGACTTCCTGCGGCGCAACGAGCACCTCTTTGTCGTCGTCGATGAGTTCGGGGGCTTCGACGGCATCGTGACGCTCGAGGATGTCATCGAAACGCTGCTCGGCGTCGAGATCGTCGATGAGCTGGACACTGTCGAGGATCTGCGCAAGCTCGCACTGACGAAGCTCGAGGCCCGGAAGCACCGACTGCAGATGACGGATCTGGACGAGTCGTAGCGCTCAGATGATGCCGATGGCATCCTCGGTGATCCACGTCATTCGGCCGTCGGGAAGCTCCACGTAGAGCCAGCCGGGGCGCTGCTCGACGATGGTGAACTCCACACCCGAGCGCAACGGCTCGGAGAAGCTCGGGGCGTAGCCCAGCGCGTCCGGTCCCTTGCGCCCGACGACCGCGTCGGCGATGACGACACCCTCACGCACCGAAGCATCGCGATACGCCGAGACGCTCAGTGACGCCGCGGGCAGCAGCGACAGCGCCAGCAGCAGGAAGCCGGGCCAGCGAGGCAGCGCTCGGAAACCGAACAGCCGCACACCGAGCAGCAGCCACGCGACGCCGGACAGCAGCGCGAATGCGCTCAGCCGCAATCGAGGCGAGATCTCCGTGTGCCATGACAGCAAGGCGCCCTCGAGTCCGTCCGACGCTTCGAAGCGCGTCTCGACGCGCCGGCGCGCCTCTTCGAGGTTCGCGCGGATTTCGGGCTTGTTCGGCGCAAGCCGCTCGGCCCGACGGTACTCGAGCACCGCGCGTCCGACGTTGCCCGAAAGCAGGTAGGCATTGGCAAGGTTGTAGCGGAGCAGGCCATTGTCGATGCTGCCGACAAGCTGCTCGTAGTCGCGGATCGCCACGCCGTAGAGACGCGCCGCATCCTCCGGCGATGCGCTGCGAGCCGCGGTTGCATCACGGAACGCGGCGTTGGCCGCGTCGAACAGCTCCTGTGCCCGCGACGGTGTGAGTTCGGCCCGCGCCGGCGCACCCAGCACCACGAGGGCACACACGGCGACGAGGAGGTACCGAGCCAGCGTCATGCGCCCCTCCTTCGCAGCTCGCCATCGACGGCTTCCAGCAGCGACACGGCATCATCGCGCATGCGTGACACATCCGCACTCGACGCGCCGGCGTACCGCGCGCCGTCGCACTGCTCAAGCAGGCTGCGCAGCGTGGCGGCACGATCGGCATCGATCGGCACCAGGATCGACTCGGCGTCCGCCGCGGTGATCGCGGCGCCGGGACGATCGGTCATGGTGCCGAGGTACGCCGCCAGTGCGCCGGCCACCGACGCGGCGTCGGATGCGTTGCGCAATGCAGCGCGGGCGTCGCCGAGCGCCCGGTTGCGGCGGCGGCTCCCAGCCGTGGCTTTGCCGCGTCTGCGAGAGGCAAGCAGCACCGCACAGGCCGCGTATGTCAGGGGCGGGGCTGCGACGCCCTCGATCCACACCGGGGAGCGCACCATCGCCAGCACGCCGCCGGCTTGCGGCTGCAGTGCTGCGCTGGTCTCGACGTTGAAGGCGATGCCCGCTTCCAGATCCTCCAAGGCCCGGCCACCGCCCGTGATCGGTGCGCCGATGGCATCGGCCGCCGTCACACGCCGCGTCGCGCGCACGTCCAGCGGGACTGCCGGAGCGCGGGCCATACCGAATCGACCGAGATCCGTGTCGAAGTACGGCAGTTCCAAGGCCGGGATTTGCTCGACACCATCGTCGAGCGGCCGGATCGTCCATTGGAACTG
>JBCBTA010000357.1:0-3597 GCA_039818905.1 Planctomycetota bacterium | reverse complement strand
GGTCATGCCGGACAGCAGTTTCTCCACAGCATCATCCGCGAGGCAGGGAACGCCACGTTCCCGCATCGCTGAAATCAGCTCGCCCTCCTCAGCGCCCTCGGCGATACGCCTCGCCACGGGCTCGTCGATCTCCAGCATCTCGAACACACCGAGCCGCCCCATGAAGCCGCGGCTTGCGCAGTACACGCATCCGCCGGGCTCCTGCACGGTGCTCCCCACGAGTTCACTTCTTCCAAGCGCCGTCGCATCCGATTCAGCCAGCGCAGTCTGCTTCGCGCAACGATCGCACAACCGTCGGACCAGTCGCTGGGCGACGATGAGCCGCAGCGTCGCGCCAATCAAGTACCGCTCTACGCCCATATCCGCCAGACGCGTCACGGCGCTCGGCGCGGTGTTCGTATGCAGCGTGCTGAGAACGAGATGCCCTGTCAGCGACGCCTTGATGGCGATGTCCGCCGTCTCACGATCGCGAATCTCACCGATCATGACGACGTCCGGGTCGTGCCGCAGCACGCTGCGCAGCGCCTTGGAGAAGGACACCTTGTCCGCCGAGTCCACCTCGACCTGCGCGACGCCGCCAATGTCGTACTCGACGGGATCCTCGATCGTCACGATGTTCAGCTCGGCCTTCTCGCGGATGCGGCGCAGTGCCGCGTACAGCGTGGTGCTCTTGCCGCTGCCGGTCGGGCCCGTCACGAGCATCATGCCGTGCGGCCGGTCGAGGCAGCGCTGCGTTGCATCGAGATCGCGCTGGCACATCCCCAGATGCTCGAGCGTCAGTCCATCCGTCTGCAGCGCGAGCAGGCGCAGCGTCATCCGCTCGCCGTACTTCGTCGGCAGCGTCGCGACACGCACATCGACGGGCTGATCCGTCGGGCCGAAGCGATGCGTGAATCGACCATCCTGCGGGGCCCGCTTCTCGGCGATATCCATACCGGCAAGGACCTTGAAGCGGCTCACGAGGCCGGCATGTGCCTTGGTCGGCAGGCGCCGGTAGCGTTCCAGCTGGCCATCGACGCGGAAGCGCACGCGAACACCCTCACGCTCCGGATCGATGTGGATGTCCGATGCCTGACGCAGGATCGATGCATGCATCAGCTCATCGCACAGCCCGACGGCATCCTCCGCCTCGAGATCGGACGGCGCGGATTCCAGATCGATCGAATGCACGCGGCGCTCGTAGCCACCGGCGAGCGCGATCTTCGGATCGCCATAGACCCGATCGAGGGCCCGCTTGAGTGAATCGGGATCGGCCGGCTCCGCCTTGACCGGCAGCTTGACGAAGCGGGCGACCGCCTGCATCGCCGCCGAGTCGCTCGCGCTCGCGCACGCAACATGCACGGTGCCTTCGACCATCGCGAAAGGCAGTACGCGTCTGCGGATGGCCAGCTTGGGTGGCACGCGCAGGGCCCACGCCGGATCGATCTTGACGCGATCGAGATCGAGGGGCGCCCCATCGCCGTTGCCATTCTCGGCGACCTGCACAGGCTGCGATGCGCGCATCATCATCTGCGGCCTCCCGCGGTGGCCGGGCCGCGCCGCTGCATGAGCTTGGCGCGATCCTGCATGATCGCCGGGTTGCGCGCCACGGCCATCGCCGCACGCTCGGAGATGACATTGCCTGTCCAGAGTCGCGCCAGATCCTGCTCGAGCGTCTGCATGCCCTGGCCTGCGCCGGACTCCATGGTCGAATAGATCTGCGCCGACTTGCCCGTCGTCACGAGGTTGGCCACGGCGGGGGTCGAGAAGAGCACTTCGCTGGCCACGACGCGCTTGCGTTCGCGGTCTGCCTCGGCGCGGGCCCCATCGCCGTCTGCAACGAGCAGCCGCTGGGCCACGACGGCGCGAAGCACGAGCGCCAACTGGCCGCGGATTCCGTCCTGCTCATCGGCGGGGAAGACGGAGACGAGGCGCTCGATCGCGCCGACGCAGTCGCCGGCGTGGACCGTCGTGAAGACGAGGTGCCCCGTCTCCGACGCCGTGATCGCCGTGCGGATGGTGTTCAGGTCGCGGATCTCGCCGACGAGAATCACGTCGGGATCCTGACGCAGCGATGCGACCAGCGCATCGTTGAAGGTGCTGGCGTCCAGCCCGATCTGCCGCTGGTTGACGAGGCTCAGGGCCGGCCGATGCATGTACTCGATCGGGTCCTCGATCGTGACGATGTGCGTGCGCCGACTCTGGTTGATGCGGTCGATCAGCGTCGCCAGCGTGGTGCTCTTGCCCGAGCCGGTCGGACCAGCGACGACGACCAGGCCATCGTGCATCTCGGAGAGTCGATACAGGCTCTCGGGCAGACCCAGCTCCGAGAGCGTGCGGAACCGATCCTCCAGCTTGCGCAACGCGATCGAGAGCTTGCCCTGCTGCTTGTACACGTTGAATCGGAAGCGGGCACCATCGGCACCGGTGACGGCGCCGTCGATCGATCCGGAGTTCTCCAGAGCATCGCGCCGGTATCCATCGAGCAGAACGTCGGCGAGGGCCATGACATCTTTGCGTTCCAGCTCCTCCATCTCGGCGCTGGGCTCGAGCACACCATGAATGCGGTAGTACGGCGGCTCATCCGTGCAGATATGCAGATCGGATGCATCGAGGCGCACGCATGCCCCCAGCAGCTCATCGAGCTGACGGCGCGGATCCTTCGATCCTGCATCACCGTTCGGGTTGTGCTGCACGTCGCTCATGCCGTCCCCTACATCCACACCACCAAGGTCCACGTCCGGACCTCGGTTCCGATCGGCGCGTCGGCCATCTCGAGGCTGACGCCGATGATCGACGAGTCGGCGCTGCCCATCTCCGTCAGCGCATCAACGACTTCCGAGTACCGCCCGCTGACTTCCACGCGTACCAGCTGACGATCCAGCGCACCCACCCGCTTCTCCAGGCGCTTGGCTGTCGCGGCCAGTACCGGTGCAAGCTCACCCAGCGACCGACCCGTCGCCGGCTGCTGGCGGATCGTCTGCAGCCCATGGCGTGACAGCAGCGCGGTGAGATCCTGCGACTGCGCCGTGCCGCCGCTGGTGTTGGCCAGCGGACGCGCGACGCCATCGAGCTCGCGCTCGAGTCCCTCGCGACGCTCCTGCAGATCCGCCATCTCGCGTGCCAGACTCGACGCACGCGCCTGCTCCGAGCGCACGTCCAGATCGGTGACCGGCTTCTCGCTCGAGTCCTCCAGCTGACTCTGCAAGCCATCGATCTCGCGCTGCAGGCTGCGGTTGAAGCCCCAGCCGTAGAGCGCGATGATCAGAATCGCCGGCAGCAGTGCGATGAGCACCTTGTCTCTCGACGTCGGGTTCATCCTGCACCTCCAGCGCGCGTCCCGGCCGCACCCAGGGCCGACGGTCGCGGCTCGCGGCACTGCACCGGCAGTGAGAACATCCAGGGCCCGCCGTTATCCATGACGCCCTTGGCTTCCTTCTCCGGGACCTCGACCAGCCAGCCGCGGCTGCCCAGCGCGGTCGCGAGGCGATCGGCGAGCAGTTCCGGCAGGCCCTGATCGAGACTGACGCCCTGAATCACCAGTGCGCCGGAGGCTCGGCCGATGGCGATGCTGCTGATCCACAGACGCTCGGGGCACTCGATGGCAATGGCCCGCAG
>JBCBTA010000356.1:0-3599 GCA_039818905.1 Planctomycetota bacterium | reverse complement strand
GGCCACTTCGACAACGAGATCCAGATGTACCCGCTGGAGAAGCTCGTCGAGGAGGGCAAGGTCGAGAAGATCAAGATCAAGGACCAGGTCCACGAGTTCCGCTTTAAGAAGGAAGCCGGCTGCGAGGAGCACTCGGTGATCATTCTCGCCGAGGGTCGCCTGATGAACCTCGGCTGCGCGACGGGCCACCCCTCGTTCGTGATGAGCAACAGCTTCACCAACCAGACCATCGCCCAGGTGGAGCTGTGGCAGAACCACGAGAACTACGAGAAGAAGGTGTACGTCCTGCCCAAGCACCTCGACGAAAAGGTCGCGCTGCTGCACCTGGACCAGCTCGGCGCCAAGCTGACCAAGCTGAGCACCGATCAGGCCGAGTACATCGGCGTGCCGGTGGACGGGCCGTACAAGCCCGAGCACTACCGCTATTGATCGTCTTCGGGAGTTGAGTGTCGAGGCCGCGGGGCGAGAGTCCCGCGGCTTCTTTGTAGGAAGACGGTGACAGAGCGACGGAGAGGACATCCGCCCATGCATCTCCAGGACATCTTCAAGATCCGCGGCACGACGTTCTCGTTCGAGTTCTTTCCGCCCAAGAGCCAGAACGGCGCTGATGCGCTGTTCGAGAACATCAGTCATCTCGAGCCGCTGAAGCCGTCGCACGTCTCGGTCACCTATGGCGCCGGAGGCTCGACGCGCGAGCTGACGCAGAATCTCGTTCTGCGCATCAAGCGTGAGACCGAGATGGAGGTCATGCCGCACCTGACCTGCGTCGGACACACCGAGGCTGAGATCTACGACATCCTGGAGCTGTACGCCGACGCCGGCATCAGCAACATTCTCGCGCTGGGTGGAGATCCACCCAAGAACGTCACGGACTACGACCGTTCGAAGGACGCGTTCCGCTACGCGTCGGAACTGGTGCGTTTCATTCGCGACTTCAAGGACCGGCATTCCGGCCGCTCGATCGAGGATCGGCGCGGCTTCGGCATCGCCGTCGCCGGATTCCCAGAGGGACACCCCGGGACACCGAACCGCGTGCAGGAAATCGAGTACCTCAAGGCCAAGGTCGATGAGGGCGCCGACTGCATCATCACGCAGCTCTTCTTCGACAACCGCGACTTCTACGACTTCCGGGCCCGATGCGAGCTGGCAGGCATCACCGTGCCCATCGTCGCCGGCATCATGCCGGTCACGAGCGAGAGCGGACTGATGCGCATGGCGGAACTCGCCGCCGGGGCCCGATACCCGGCGTCCCTGCTGCGATCGATCAAGCGCTGCGACGGCGACGCGGCGGCCATCCGGAGGGTCGGCATCCACTGGGCCACGGAGCAGTGCCGCGACCTGCTGGACAACGAGGTCGCGGGCGTCCACTTCTACACGCTGAACAAGTCCACCGCGACCAAGGAGATCTATGCGTCGCTGGGCGTGAAGGACTCCCTCGCACTCGCGTAGGACCCGATAAGCGGTCGAGCCCGACCAAACGGTTGCGCATTGATGGTGAGTTGGCGACGCGCCTCCAATGGCGGGGTGGGTTGTCCGATGGTTCTCTCGGACCTTCCACGGAGGATCAGCGTGTCAACCGGCTACCACCGGACATTGCGGCTGTCGCAGCGGGAGCTCGATGCGGTTCTCAAGGACATGAACCGGACGCAGCGTCCTCAGGCAGGACCATCGCGCCGGCGCAACCGCCGCTGGACCTACGAGGGTCCGCGGGCGGTGCTGACGTTCATGGATGCACTTGGCAACAAGCAGCACTTCAGCGCGGTCATCCGCGATCTGTCGGCGACCGGCGCCGCCGTCATGCACGGCGGCTTCGTCTACGCCAACACGCCCTGCATCGTCTCCTTGCGTGCACTGAACGGGCAGCCGCACAGCATCTCGTGCACGACGGCGAGTTGCCGACTGGTGCGCGGCAATCTGCACACCATTGGTGTCCGCTTCGAACACCCGATCGACCCCGAGCAGTTCATCGATGGCCGCGGCGAGATCCTGTTCAACATCGAACACGTGGATCCGGACAACCTGCAGGGCCTCGTCCTGCATGTGTGCCCGGATCGCGACGAGCAGAAGGCCTTCGCAGCGCACTTCGAAGGCACGCCGCTGGATCTGATCTTCGCGACCGACGCAGCGGCGGCGGAGCAGAATCTCAGCGAGAAACCGCACATCGTCTTCGTCAACTCCGATCTCGGTGCATCCAAGGGAATCGAGTTCGTGAAGGCAGCACGCGACGGCGGATTCGATGGCACCATCCTGATGATCGCGGGTCAGGCCACGCCGGATGAGCGCGCCCGGGCCAAGGAGGCCGGCGCAACCGATCTGATCGGCACCCCGCTGGAGCGCGAGATCCTGCGGCTTGCGGTCGCGGAGTACCTGCCCGAGCCCGAGCCGGCCCAGGAAGAGGATCAGGCGTCCGAGGACGAGTCCGAGGCCAAGGCTGCCTGACGCCGCGAGCGCCTGCCGCGCTCCAGCGCGACGAGCAGCAGCGTGAGGTCGGCGGGGTTGACCCCTTCGAGCCGGCCCGCCTGACCAAGCGTGTCCGGTCGAAAGCGTGACAGCGCCGCGACGGCCTCGTTGCGCAACCCCTCGATTCCCGCATAGTCCATGGCATCGGGCAGGCGCCGATGCTCCATGTCGGCCATGCGACGGACATCCGCCTGCTGCCGCCGAATGTACCCCGCGTAGGCGCGTTCGGCGTGCACCGTCACAAGCACGGCTCGCGGGACATCCACATCCGGCTGCAGGCCGAGATCGCGCGCCAGGTCATCGGCGGTGTAGCCCGGGCAGCGCACGCGGTCGCGCACGAAATCGCCATCGACGCGGGCTCCATCGACAAGGGCATCGACGCGCGGCAGTTCTTGCTGCCGCCGCGTGAATGCCGCCCATCGATCGTTGTCGATGATCCCCCACTCGCGCGCCAGCGGCGTGAGCCGATCGGCGCTGTTGTCGGCCCGGAGCAGCAGTCGATGCTCGGCCCGGCTGGTGAACATGCGGTAGGGCTCGACGGGTGTTTTGGTGACGAGGTCATCCATCATCACACCGATGTACGCCTGGTCGCGCCCGAGCGTGATCGGCTCGTCGCCGCGGGCCCTGCGCGTGGCGTTCAGTCCTGCGAGGACGCCCTGCCCCCCCGCTTCCTCGTAGCCGCTGGTGCCATTGATCTGCCCGGCCAGGAACAGACCGTCGATCAACTTGGTCTCGCAGGTGGGGTGGATCTGATGCGGACGAACCATGTCGTACTCCACCGCGTAGCCGTACTGCAGGATCTCCGCCTGTGCGCACCCGGGGAGGTTGCGCACGATGACATCCTGCACGTCCGTCGGCAGGCTGGTCGAGATACCGTTGCAGTAAATCCAGTCACTCTCGTGACTCTCCGGCTCCAGGAAGACGTGGTGGCTGTCTCGCGACGCGAATCGCACCACCTTGTCCTCGATGGACGGGCAGTAGCGCGGCCCGGCGGACTCGATCTGACCACTAAACATCGGCGCGCGATGAAGGTTTTCCCGGATGTGCTCGTGCGTCTGCGCACAGGTATGCGTAATGCGGCAGGCGATCTGCTCGAGCACGGGAAACGTATCGGGCGTCGTCATATCGCTGAAGGGCGT
>JBCBTA010000355.1:0-3601 GCA_039818905.1 Planctomycetota bacterium | reverse complement strand
CATCCCGGCCTCCAGACGCAGCGTGTCGCGGGCGCCGAGACCGGCGGGGCGCACGATGGCGTCGTCGCCCTCGGCCATGTCCTTGAGCAGCATCTTCATGGCCATCGTGACCATGTTGGCCGGGAGAATCACCTCGACGCCATCCTCGCCGGTGTATCCCGTGCGGCTGACGACCAGCTTCATCACGAGGTAGTTCTTCTCGACGAAGCGGTACCGCTTGAGCGTGGGAATCTCGCGGCTGAAGCGCGAGATCATCTCCATCACGCGGGGGCCCTGAATGGCCACCATCGCGGTCTTCGACGTGCGGTCATCGATGTCGCACACCAGCTCGCCGCTCGTTCGAACCTGCTCGAAATGCTCCAGGAGCTTGGTGCGATTGGCGGCATTCACCACCAGCAGGAAGTCGTCGTCGTCCTGGCGGTACACCAGCACGTCATCCTTGACGCCCCCCTGCTCATTGCACACCAGCGAGTAACGGCACTGCCCGGGCTGCATGTCACTGACGCGCCGCGTGTTGAGACGCTCGACCAGCCGCCGGGCATGACGCCCCTTGATGCGGACGCGCCCCATGTGCGAGACATCAAAGAAGCCGCCGCTGGAGCGCACCTGACGATGCTCGTCGATGATCCCCCCGCCGCCATCCGGCCAGGCGTACAGCAGCGGCATCTCCCAGCCCGCGAACTCCACCATCCGGGCGCCGCGCTCCACATGGAACTGATGCAGGGGTGTACGCAACATCTCCAGCCTCCACTTGCGTCTCGGGGCGAGCCAAACGCCCACCCGGGGAGGCTAGTGTACGCCAACTTTTGCGACCGCTGCCGCGGGATACGCCGAAAACCAGCCGAATCAGCCCGTCCCTGACCCACCCGGCCATGGCATGTTGTCGATCAGACGTGTCGTCCCCAGCCGGGCTGCCGCGAGCACACGCGCCGGCTCTCCGGCCCGCACGTGTTCGAGCATCGCCGCGTCACGCACCGCGAAGTACTCGACGTCCAGGCCCGCCTGGGCCAGCACAGCCCGCCCGGCATGCTCAGCGGCCGCCGGATCATTGATCCGCCCCGCCTCCTCCAGTGACGCAGGAAGCGCACGCGCGCTGCTGCGCTGCTCGCGGGTCAGGTGCGCGTTGCGGCTTGACAGTGCGACGCCATCGGCATCACGCACCGTCGGTCCCGCGATGATCGATGGCCCGCCGCGACGTGCCGCGAGCGCGCGCATCAGCTGCAACTGCTGCCAGTCCTTCTCGCCGAAGATCGCCTGGACCGGCTGCACGAGATCGAAGAGTCGGGCGCACACGCGCCAGACGCCCGCGAAATGACCGGGGCGGAACCGATCCTCCAACCCGGGGGCCGTCGCCACGGCAGGGAGCGGCGGCGAGGAAGGACCCGCGTCCGGCGGATACACGACCTGCTCGGGCGGGGCGAAGACACACGTCGCGCCGGCGTCGGCGCACAGTGCAACATCGTGCTCCAGCTCGCGCGGGTATGTCTCGAAGTCGGATGGCTCGTTGAACTGCGCACGATTGACGAAGACGCTGACAACGACGGCGCGCCCCCCGGCCAGCCCGGCCGCACGGCGAATGAGCGCAGCATGCCCGTCGTGCAGCGCCCCCATCGTCGGAACGAAGACCCCGCCGTGGAATGGCTGCATGCCGGCCGCATCCTGAACCGTCGTCAGCATCCGCCCAAGGTGACATCACCCGCCGCTCCGGACAACCCCCGCGGTGCACCACACGACTTGGCGTAGACTGCCCGTCGTGCCCGAGACGCCCGAGCAGATCGGCCCCTACACCATCCGCAGCGAGATCGGACGCGGCGGCATGGGCATCGTGTACCTCGCACACGACGCCCGGCTCAGTCGCGATGTCGCGATCAAGGCCCTCCCCGATCATGTGACCGACAGCCGCGATCGGCTCGCCCGCTTCGAACGGGAGGCACGGGCTCTGGCCAGCCTGAGCCACCCGAACGTGGCACAGATCTACGGCGTCGAGGAATCGGAGGGACGTCGCTATCTCGTGCTCGAGTACGTTCCCGGCGAGACGCTGGATGGCGTACTCAAGCGCGAGCGGCTCCCGGTTGGCGAGGCGCTGCAGGTGTGCGCCCAGGTCGCCGCCGGCCTCGAGGCCGCCCACGACGCCGGCGTCATCCACAGGGACCTGAAGCCGGCCAACGTGCGCGTCAGTGACGACGGCGTCGTCAAGGTGCTGGACTTCGGGCTTGCCCTGACCAACGACGAGCCCCCTGCGTCCGCCGATGGCAGCAGCGAGAGTCCGACCATGACCTCGCCGGTGCACTCCCCGACCATGCCGGGCGTGATCCTCGGTACCGCGCCGTACATGAGCCCCGAGCAGGCTCGCGGCAAGCGCGTTGATCGGCGCACGGACATCTGGTCCTTCGGCGTGGTGCTCTACGAGTGCCTGACGGGCACCGGTCCGTTCGCGGGCGAGACCGCGACGGACTCGCTCGGGGCCGTGCTCCACAAGGACATCGACCTGGATGCCCTGCCGGTGCAGACCCCGCCATTGGTGCGCCACGTGCTGCAGCGATGCCTGGAGCGCGACAAGTCCCGCCGGCTGCGCGACATCGGCGATGCGCGCATCGAGTTGGAGCATGCGCAGGCGCTGCCCGCCACGACGCCAGGCAACGCATTCCCCACGACGGGTCGGGCCGGCTCGCCGCTGCTGGTGGCGTCCCTCGCCATCATCGCCGTCGGCCTGCTTGTCGCCCTGCTGCTCACGATCATGCAGCCTACGCCGCAGGCGGATACACCCTTCGTCGTTGCGTCGATCGCGATGCCCGATGGCATGCGCATCGATTCGTCGATGGCCCTGAATCAGGTCACGGTGTCCGGCGACGGAAGAATGCTTGCCTACATCGCTCGCGACGACAGTGGCGCTGCGACCTTGTTCCTGCGCGAACTCGGGAGTGTTGAGCCAACGCGCATTGCGGATGTCCCATCACCTCGCGGTGTGACCTTCAGCCCCGACGGACGATTCATCGCCTGCTGTGATGAGAACGCACGGCTTCTCCGGCTGCGCACCGATGGTGGTCCCCCGGAAGTCATCGCCGATATCTCCGCGTGGGGCTGGCCCAACGGCCCCCTGTCGTGGCAGGACGACGGACGCATCTACTTCTCGCCGGAGCGCGACCTGGGCCTGTGGGCGGTGGACGTGGAGTCGGGCGAGCTGAGCACCGTGCGCGGGATCGATGCCGAGGCCGGGCTCTGGGGCATCCTGCCCGCCGCAGGGCCTTCACCCCGCAGCGGCGGCATGCTGGTGCACACCTGGGGCGGCTTCCGCCGCTCCGGCAATGAGGTGTCCTGGCTCGATCTTGCGTCCGGCACCGTCACGCGCCTCCTGCAACGGGCATCACACCCGTTTGCGATTGATGACCGCTGGCTCGTCTTCACCCGTGACAGCTCGATCATGGTCATCCCGTTCGACTTCGATGCGCTGCAGCCGCTCGGCGAAGCGCGGGTGGTCATCGAGGGTGTCAGCGCCTCCAGCTGGAGCACGGACTCGGTGTTTGCGGCGGCGCCGAGCGGCACGGCGATGTACGTGCCGGGCGGACGACGTGGCCTCGGCCGGCGCATCGTCTCGATCGAT
>JBCBTA010000354.1:0-3602 GCA_039818905.1 Planctomycetota bacterium | reverse complement strand
GCCTGCTGGATCCGCCGCTGCACGAGTTCCTGCCGCATGAGAAGAAGGCGCAGGCGGAGCTGGCCAAGCGCCTGCACGTGCCGGTTGCGGAGATCGAGCGGCGCGTCGCGCAGCTACACGAAGCGAACCCGATGCTCGATCTCCGCAACCGGCACGTGCAGGCGCTTGGCCAGCTCCGCCTGCGCCTTCTTCTCATGCGGCAGGAACTCGTGCAGCGGCGGATCCAGCAGGCGGATGGTCACCGGCAGACCGCTCATCGCCTTGAAGATGCCCTCGAAGTCCTTGCGCTGGTAGGGGAGCAGCTGCGTCAGTGCCTTGCGGCGAGCCGGCTCCTCCTCCGCGAGGATCATCTCGCGCATCGTCTCGATGCGATCGCCCTCGAAGAACATGTGTTCGGTGCGGCAGAGGCCGATGCCCTGTGCGCCGAACTCACGGGCCCGCAGCGCGTCCTCCGGCGTGTCGGCGTTGGCGCGGACCTTCAACTCACGCTCGCCGTCCGCCCACTTCATGATCTGCACGAAGTCCTTGGACATCTTCGGCAGCGGCGCCTCGACCGCTCCGGCCATCACCTCGCCGGTGTTGCCGTCGATCGAGATCACATCGTCACGTCCGAAGGTCTTCCCGTTGACGGTGAAGGTGCCCTTCTTCTCGTCGATGTGAATCTCGCCCGCGCCCGCGACGCAGCACTTGCCCCAGCCGCGAGCGACCACGGCCGCATGGCTGGTCATGCCGCCGGTTGACGTCAGGATGCCCACCGCGGTGTGCATGCCCTCCACGTCCTCCGGGCTGGTCTCCTTGCGGACGAGGATCACCTTCTCGTGATCGCCCTGCAGCACACGATCCACCGCCTCGTCGGCGGTGAAGGCCGGCTTGCCGACCGCGGCGCCCGGAGAGGCCGGCAGGCCGCGCGTCAGCACGGTCGCCTTCTTCTTCGACTCCGGGCTGAACGAGGGCAGCAGCAACTGCGTCAGGTCCCCCGCCGGCACGCGGGCCAGCGCCTCGTCCCTGGTGATCAGCTTCTCACGCACCATATCGCAGGCGATCTTCACCGCCGCACGACCGGTGCGCTTCCCGTTGCGCGTCTGCAGCATGAACAGACGCCCGCGCTCCACGGTGAACTCGATGTCCTGCACGTCACGGTAGTGCTGCTCCAGGATGTCCTTGATCTCCAGCAGCTGCCCGTGCACCTCGCGGTTCCACTTGCGCATCTCCGCGACGGGTCGCGGCGTGCGGATGCCCGCAACCACGTCCTCGCCCTGCGCGTTCACCAGGAACTCGCCGTAGAACTTGTTCTCGCCGGTGGACGGATCGCGCGTGAAGGCGACGCCCGTTCCCGAGTCGTCACCCGTGTTGCCGTAGACCATCGTCTGAACGTTGACGGCCGTGCCCTTCAGGCCGGTGATCGCGCTGAGGCGACGGTACGTCTTCGCCCGCGGGCTGTTCCAGCTCTTGAACACGGCCTCGATCGCCAGCTGCAGCTGCTTGGTCGGGCTCTGCGGGAAGCGCTCACCGACGTGCGTGCGGTAGATCTTCTTGTACCGCTCGCACAGCTCGATCATGCCCTCGGTCGGCACGTCCGTGTCGAGCTTGACGCCGTACAGCTTCTTGACTGCGTCGAACGCCTCCTCGAACACCGTGTGATCAACGCCCATCACGACGTCGCCGAACATGTTGATCAAGCGGCGATACGCGTCGTACGCGAAGCGGCGACCACCACCCGATGCCGCAAGACCCGCAACGCTCTGATCGTTCAGGCCGAGGTTCAGGATCGTGTCCATCATGCCGGGCATCGAGACCGCGGCGCCCGAGCGAACCGAAACAAGCAGCGGGTTCGACGCATCGCCGAACTTCTTGCCCATCTCCTTCTCGAGCAGTGCGAGGTTGCGCTCGACCTCTTCCATCAGGCCGGAGGGCATCTTGCCGCCGCCCTCGTCGTACTTCGCGCAGGTGTCCGTCGTGATCGTGAAGCCAGGCGGCACCGGCAGGCCGATGCTGGTCATCTCGGCGAGGTTCGCGCCCTTGCCGCCGATCAGCTGCTTCATCGTGCTGTCGCCCTCGGTCTTGCGCTGACCGAAGTAGTACACCATCTTGCCGGCCTTGGACCGGCTCGTCGTCTTGCGCGTGGTGCGACGCGTCGAAGCCTGGCGGCTCGTCTTCTTCTTCGTGGTCTTCTTCTTCGTGCCAGTGCGCTTCGTCGTTCGCTTCGTCGTCCTGCCGGCCATCCGGACCTCCGGTGTGTCACGCCCGCGCTGCTGCGCGAGACAGGGTTCGTGCTCGAATGGGATGCCTCTCTCGTGCGCCGGCGACTCCGCCGACACCCTCCTCGGCAACGTTTTCCGCCGGAATTCGGCGGTCATTCGCCTCCCCGGACCCGAGCAGTGTAGCGACGCACGTTCCGCCGGGTCGAACCACGCCCGTATCATCCGCCGCATGCCCGGATCCGTCTCAACACAGTGCGTCAGCCAGCCCGTGGAACTGTTCCATCGGCCCGCCGACCTCCTGCGAGCCTGGCCCGCCAGCCGCCCGCTTGCAGCCCTCATCTCCGCTGGGCACGGACGCTTCTCCATCCTCGCCGCTCCCTCGCGGACTCTCTGCCTCGAACCCGGCGCCGACCCAGTCGCGCCATTCCGAGACATGCAACCCGTCGTCACCCCGCAGGACGGGGTCCCCTTCGTCGGCGGCTGGATCTGCTCCCTTGCCTACGACGCAGGACGACTCCTCGAGCCCGCAGCCGCCCACGGCAACGCCACACGCGACCGCACGTGGCCCGCCATCACCTGCCACCGCTGCGACGGCGCGTACCTCCACGACGCCGCGACCGACACCTGGCGCGTCGTTGGCGATCCCACCGTACTCCCGAACCCCGACGAATTTGCCTCGCCAACGGACACCGCGGCGACGCTCGGCCAGCCCGTCACCACCGATCCGAGCGCCTTCAAGCGATCCGTTGCACGCGCCGTCGAACTCATCCGGGCCGGTGACGTGTTTCAGGTCAACCTCTCGCACCGCATCTCGACACACGTCCAGGGCAACCCGCGCACCCTCGCCGGTGCACTGCTCGACAGCCTCCAGCCATCCCACGGCGGCTACATCGAGGACGCCGACGACACCGGCGCGCTGCGCAGCGCCATCTGCTCGCTGAGTCCCGAACTCCTTCTCGACTACCAGCCGGCGACGCGCCGGCTCACCACCCGACCCATCAAGGGCACGCGCCCGGGATCCGCGGCACACGCTGACCTGCTCCAGAGCGAGAAGGATGCCGCCGAACTCGCCATGATCGTTGACCTCATGCGCAACGACCTCGGGCGCGTCTGCGCCTTCGGCAGCATCCGCGTCGCCGACCCCCGCTCCATCGAGCATCACGGCGGGCGCGATGCCGGCGTCATCCACGCCGTCGCCACCGTCGAGGGCACACTCCGCGATGACCTCACCTTCGCCGACGCACTGGCAGCGTGCTTCCCCGCGGGATCCATCACCGGCGCACCCAAGATTCGCGCGATGCAGATCATCGATGAACTCGAGCCCGTCCGCCGCGGGCCCTACTGCGGCTCTCTCGGCTACATCAGCGATTGCGGCAGGGCGTGCTTCAACGTCGCCATCCG
>JBCBTA010000353.1:0-3591 GCA_039818905.1 Planctomycetota bacterium | reverse complement strand
CTCTGCTGCTCAGCGGTGGAACGGACATCATCCTGGCCGATGGCGCGTCTCTTGCATCGCAGTCCGGGGGTTCGGTCGATCTGGGCGGCTTGCTCACGCTGCCTGGCGGGGCCGCGATCGACATCAATGGACAGACCGTGACACTCTCCGGGACGATCAGTGCAGGCACCATGAGTCAACTGATGACACCGCAGCCCCTTGATGTCGTGGGCCGTCCTGACCTCTCCGGCTTCTCCATCATCGCACAGTCGAATTGCGGCGACACTGGCACATGCGAGGTCTGGCCAGTCGTGGCCGCCGATCTCGACGCGGATGGAGATCTCGATGTTGCCTCCGGTGCGTTTTTCACCGGCACCATCTCCTGGCACGAGAACACGGGGAGTTCACCCGCGTTCGTCACCCGCCAGGTCACTGCACTGGCCGGAGGCGTTCGCGATCTCGCGGCGGCGGATATCGATGGAGACGGTGACATCGATCTCGTCTCATCGAATCAAAACAACAACAACGTGGCCTGGTACGAGAACGATGGCCTGCTGCCACCAGGTTTCACGCGGCATGTTGTCCCAACCGCCGTTCCGAACGCAGGCGGCCTCGCCGTCGCGGACATCGATGCCGATGGGGACGAGGATCTCATCGTCAGCGCGGAGTCAGCGAATCAACTGATCTGGTTCGAGAGCGATGGAGACCAGCCCCCGGCCTTCACTTCGACCGTCCTGTCGAATTCGGCGGACGAAGTCACCACCGTTCGGGCAGTTGATCTCAATGCCGACGGTGCCATCGACCTGCTGACCTGCTCACAGAGTCGGGGCGAGATCGACTGGTACCAGAGTGACGGCACTCTTGATCCGACGTTTACCCAGCGTGTCGTGGCCGATGCACTGCAGTTCACGGGCTCGATCGTGGCCGATGATCTTGATGCGGACGGGGATGTCGATATCGTCGCCACCGATCAACTGAACTCCGTCTTTTGGTTCGACTCCAACGGCCAGACCGTCCCGACGTTCGTTCCTCGGCTTGTCAGCGATCTCCCTCTCGGCCCCGCGAGCGTAGGTCTGGCTGATATGGATGGTGACGGTGATACTGATGTGGTGAGCGGCTCGCTCTTCGACGCATCGCTCTGGTGGTTCGAGAGCGACGGACAGTTGCCTCCAGCCTTCACAACGAGACTGATCTCCAGTCTGGCGGGGGGGATCTTTGATCTCGAGGTTGCTGACATCGATGCTGACGGTGCGCCCGACATCGTGACGTCGCGATTCGGCGAGGATGCCGTCGCCTGGCACCGCAACGTCACGCCGACGTTCAACCTCACCGAACTCGGCGCGCTGGTCGAGTCCGGCTCGTCCATGGCACTCATCAACCGAACCATCAGCACAGGGCCGGGAACGGATCTCTCTTCACCATCGTCCATGACCGTCGATCGCACCAGCCGCCTCACCGGGGCCGGGTTCGCCACCGCCGCGACGCTCGAGTCCGCCGGCTCCATCGAGCCCGCGCCAGCATCGACGCTCACAATCAACGCCGACTACACCCAGCAGTACGACGACGGCGTGCGCGGCCCGCTCACCGGTGAGATCCGCATCCCCCTGGGCGATGGCTCGGCTCCGGGCACCCTTGCTGTGACCGGCAGCAGCACGCTCTCCGGGTCGCTCATCGTTACCGCGGACGACATGTTCAACCCGTCGGCCGGATCCATGATCGAGATCATGTCATCGGCGGTCATCACCGGCCGCTTCGACGTGGCATTCCTGCCAGCACTGCCCGACAAGCGACTGTCCGTGGTCTATCCCACCACAGGCAGCCGCAGCGGCTCGATCTCGCTGCTGGTGACCGAGCTCGACGGCGACGTCACCTTCGATCCCGCGCAGGCGACCGGCACGGCAGTGGGTGTGCCCACCGATGTCATCCTCGCCGACATGAACGACGACGGCTTCATCGATCTCGTTATGACGGTGCCGAACGACACCAGCCCGAATCAGGACCCCGGCAGCGTCTTCATCTTCTACAACGATGGCAACGATGGGGATGGAACGTGGCAGGGTTTCAGCCGAGAGAATGTCTCCGTCGTCCAGCAGCTCTTCACTGGCATCGGCATTCAGCCCGACGCAGTGGAGGCCGCGGATGTCGATGACGATGGCATCATCGATCTCGTCATCGCCAACCGTGGCATTCCCGGCAATGTTGCCGATGACACACTCACGGTGCTGATCAACGATCCCGGCGCAAGCGGTACCGTCACCGGTGTGACCAATCCGTTCGGCATCGAACAGAGCAGGCTTCTGGACGTCGGCGACGAGCCGCGCGATGTCACCGTGATTGATCTGGACGCCGACCTGCTCCCCGACTTCGCCGTCGCGAACGCGGGATCTGACACCGTGACCATTCTGTGGAACCGCATGCAGGTTTGGTCCAACAACGAGGATCCCGAGAAGGACGACTTTGACCTCCCATCGGACGCGTGCCCCTTCACCATCCGCCCTGGTGAGTTCGACGCCGACCTGTTCCACCTCGCCGTCGGCAACACCGGTCTCGGCTCCGTCTCCTTCATCCGAAACTCCGGCGCACGCAATCTGGCAGTCCTCCCCGAAGTTGCAGTGGATACGGAGCCTGTCCAGCTCATCGTCTCGGACATCGATGACGACGGCTTCCCCGAGGTGCTGACGGTTAATCGCGCTGCCAACACGGTCAGCGTGCTGATCAACGAGGGCTTCTTCCAGGGTGGTATCGACTTCGCCCCGACCATCAATCTGCCGGTAGACGACACGCCGAGCTTCCCACGCTCCATCGCCGCGGGTGACTTCGACAGTGATGACGACCACGATCTCGCGATCATCGCCAAGGCCGATGCCCTCACCAGCACGTCCGAGCGGATCGTCAAGATCTTCCGCAACGACACCGACGGTGGACCGATCGTGTTTGCTCCGGCAACCGATCTCGAACTTGGCGATGATCCGCTCTTCGCGCTCGCCGGCGATGTCAACGCCGACGGCTCCGACGACCTCATCACCGTCAACGAGACGCTCCCCACAAATGCACGAGCCGGCATCGTGCGTATGGATGATCCGAGCATTTCGTCTTCGCTCACACCCGAAGCGTGCCCCGCCGATATGGACGGCGATGGCAGAGTCGGACTCGCGGACTTCGCAACCTTCGGACGCAACTTCGGCGCCATGGGTCTGCCGTTCGGCAATGGCGAGAGCAGGAGCATCGGTGATCTCAACGACGACGGCTCGATCGATCTCGCGGACTTCTCCATCCTCGCCCGCAACTTTGGTTGTCAGACTGCCCCCTCCTCGCCGCAACAGTGATGGACGTTGGGCTCCGCCCGATTCCGACGTAGCATCTGGATCCAACTGATGGACGAGCAAAGGGAGAAAGCACAGCGCATCGCCGATGAGGCCGCCAAACGGTCTATCGGCGATCGCACCGCCTTCATTCGGGAGCAGTGCGGCGACGACACCGAGCTGCTCTCCCACGTCGAGTCGCTGCTCGAAGGCGCAACGATCGCGGCGGAGAAGACGCCCATCGGGTCGTCCGCCGCCATCGTCGGCAGCCACGACCCGGGCACGACCGGTGATCTCATCAGATAGGAAT
>JBCBTA010000352.1:0-3621 GCA_039818905.1 Planctomycetota bacterium | reverse complement strand
GGCGCCCGCGACACGCTGCGTCTGGAGGCCGGGATGGCCCTCTACGGCAACGAGCTCTCGGAGGACATCAGCGCTCTGGCCAGCGGTCTCGACTTCGCGATGAACCTCGACAAGGACGAAGACGAGCGAGGTGAGGCGTACATCGGCATGCAAGCGCTGAAGGCGACGCGCGACGGCGGCGGCCCGGATCGGCGACTGGTGGGCATGTGGGTGGACGGCAAGCGATCGGCCCGTCAGGGCATGGTCATTCGCCAGGGTGATGCCGAGGCCGGCGTCGTCACGAGCGGTTGCGCAAGTCCGACGCTGGATCGATGCATCGCGATGGGCTACGTCGGACCAGAGCACGCTGAACCCGGCACATCGCTCGTGATCGACACGGGCAAGGGCACGTCGTTCGACGCCGAGGTGACGTCGCTGCCCTTCTACAAGCGGCCGAAGCCGACGTCGTAACACCGACTGCATCGCGACCGGCGTGTCGTGTGCGCACGAAAAAGGGCGGCCATGCGGCCGCCCTCGTGTGGTGCGAGTCTCGCGGGTGCTTAGAAGAAGTAGAGGCTTCGAAGGATGCTGATGTCCAGACGGCGGTCGCGCTTGAAGCGACGCGTGTTGGTGATGTTCTGGTAGTCGATCAGGGCTTCGCGGAAGTAGTACCGGCCGATCGCCTTGTTGTACTGCACCTGACGGAAGAAGAAGTCCGCCTTCGGTGCCCCGAGAACATCGATCAGGACTTCGAGGTCGGCTCGGCCCAGTCTCGGATCGATCAAGGCGAAGACGAGGTCACCCGGGGTCGTTTGGCCATCGCCGTTCGGATCCAGCGGATCGACCGGGATCTGACGATCGAAGGCATCCTCGAAGATGAAGCCGCTCTGGACCGCAAAGTTGTCGAACCAGATGGCCCCGGGAACGACGCGGCGGCGCGGGACATCGGAGAAGACGCCGAGGTTCACGTTGACGCTGACCGGATCGAAGATGAACGCCGGCAGATCGCCCTCCTGGCCCTCCGGCGGATCCGGATCCTGGCGGGCATCGACGGGCACGCGGAAGGCGCCGTTCTGCTGCAGGCGGATGAAGTCCGGACGCTCGGCGTCCTGGATGAAGGCGACGATGAGGGTGTTGGGGTTGTCGGCGGTGTTGGTGTAGTCCACCTCGATGGAGCCGGCGAAGTCGGTCTGCGGCTCGAGCTGCTGCGTTTGCTCCCACACGACCCCGTTGGGCGACTGGAAGCCGCGGATGCCGACGGTCAGTGACGAGCCGGTGGTGGCCTCGATGAAGATCTCGACGCCATCGTTGATGCGATCCTCACCGAGATCGTCGTACCCGGGGGTGTCCTGACGAGCCGAGAGCGTGCCTTCGGTCAGCACGATCGACTGGCGGATGGCCGGGCTCAGGTTCCGCTGGAAGCGCAGCTGTGCGAAGCGGAAGAAGGCATCGACCTGGAACGAGAAGCTGTCGGGTGCACCGATGATGCCGAATTCGTCGTCCTCTTCCGGGATGCGGACGATGACCGCCTGCCCGAAGCGATCCTCGAGCACGCCGGGCGAGATGGTGGTCCACGACGGGGGCGTGTCTTCGAACGTCGGGGAGAACTGCCAGAAGGTCTCGTACCCGGCGTAGGCGAAGAAGCGAGCGTTGAAGAGCGACCGGAACTCGAGCCGCTGGTTCCGCTCCTCGACGTCGAGGATCAGGAAGCGGCGGCGAAGTCGGGTGTCCGACACAAAGTCGGTGTCGCCGGTGAAGCTGGTCACCGCGTCACGGAAGATGAAGCGGGGCTCGACGGGCGCCGGGGCCAGCGTGCCGACCGCCTGCGTGTTCGACGAGAACTGCTCGATCCACAGCGGCAGGTTCACGACACCGTTGTTGAAGTCAACGGGCGGAACGATGGTGACGCCGTTCTCATCGACGATGAAGCCGTCGATGTCGGTGTCCACCAGCACCGGTGCGATCATGTTGTCGTTGAACTCATCGGTGTAGTGGGTCGGATTGCGAACGGCCTGGCCAAGGGCCACGGACCCGGCGGTGAGAACAACGGCGGGAGCGATGAGTCGGCGAATGCGTTGGTGTCTTGTCATGCCCGCACCTCCATCAGGGGCTGAGCCGCGTGTCGTGGCGGCCATACATCGGAATCTGGTCAAGGCGAGCCTCCACGGCCATCCGACAAGGTGGGAGAGAGTCCCACCTGGTGGCTCTCGGTATGACGACCGAGGGGCGCGAAGGTTCGATGCCTCTGCCGGTCAGATGCTACGGGATACGCCCTGCACGGACAACGGATCCTGCCCGCCGCGATTGCAGCGCGAGAATAGGGCTTTTTGGCAGGTCTACCGCTTCTCGAGCTGGAGCGACGCGATCGCCGTTGGCTTGTCGCTGGCGAACTCGAAGACCTTGTCCAGGCCCGTCAGGAGCATGATCGACCAGACCGCGTCCGCCACGGAGCACAGCTTCAGGCGGCGATCACCCTCGACGATGATCTTGCGCAGCCGCAGTATTTGGGCGATGTTCGAGGAGTTGAGGTACGTGATCCCGGAGAGATCGAGCACGACGTTGGGTCGCTTGCCCGGCTCGGTTCCCTCAAGGCGGCTGTAGAGGTCCTGCAGCTCTTCCGAGAGCTCAGGCTCGTCGCCCAGATCGCAGATCACGATGTCTTCAGACCACTCGATTGCCATGGTTGTGGGCCCCATTGTTGGGAGACGGAAACAGCCCCCTGAGGGGCCATCCCGAGACTCTATCACATACCGATCCTAGAGATGTCCGGCGGTCCGGGCATCACTCGGTCCCGGGGATTTCGTCGCCATCCTCTTCGCCGGGAGGTGTGACCGCGGCGGACACGAGCACATCGCCGTCCTTCAGATTGACCAGGCGCACGCCCTGCGTGGCCCGCCCGATCCGGCTGATCTCGGCGACCGCGGTTCGCACCAGTAGCCCCTGCTGGGTCACGAACACCAGACCGGACTCCTCATCGACCGCGAGGATCGACACCGTCTTCCCGTTGCGGTCGGTCGTGCGGATGTCGATGCGTCCCTTGCCGCCGCGACCCTGCGGCCGGAAGCTGACTGCCCCGTCCTCACTCTCCGAGCGCACGAGGTACTCGTTCAGATCCGTCCGCTTGCCGTAGCCGTTGGTGGTGACGGTGAGCAGATCCTGGTCCGGGTTCACGGCGGTGGCCGTTTCCTCCGGGCCGCTCATCTCGATCTTGACGAGCCCGACGACCTGATCGCCGCCCTTGAGGTCGATGCCCTTCACGCCCGCCGCGGCTCGTCCCATCGCGCGAGCCTCGGACTCGGGGAAACGGATGGCCATGCCGTGACTGGTGCCGAGCAGCAGATGGTCGTGTCCGCTCGTCCAGGTGACGCCGATGAGCCGGTCGCCATCGTTGAGATCGACGGCGATGATGCCGCCCTTGTGGACGTTGCGGTACAGCTTGAGGCTGGTGCGCTTGACCTTGCCCTGAGCCGTCGCGAAGACGAGGAAGTACTCACCCTTCTCGAAGTCGCTGATGGGCATGAAGTTCACGGCCTTCTCGCCATCGCGCAACTCGATGAGGTTGCGGATGGAGCGGCCACGGGCGGTGCGCGATGCTTCGGGGATCTCGTACACCTTGATGCGGAAGACGCGCCCGGTGTCGGT
>JBCBTA010000351.1:0-3643 GCA_039818905.1 Planctomycetota bacterium | reverse complement strand
GTGGCGGGTACTTCATGACCAACGACGGCGCCGGCAACTACACCGCCACGTTCTCCGGCATCCCCGAAGGCTCCCAGTTCAGCTTCCACCTGGTCATCCAGATCCCGCAGCAGTACGAGTTCCCGCCGCACGCTTTCACGCTTGCCCAGGGCTGCGCCGCATTCAGCAGCGGCGGCGATGACGGCGGTGACGATGGCGGGGATGACGATGGCGACGACGGCGGCGGAGTCGATCCGGGCGACTTCGGGCAGGGCGGCCTGCCGCACGCCCGGGCGTTCCGACACGACGTCGCGGAGAACGCCGGCACGTGGTCCGTGCTGCTCGAGACAGGCACGCCGGTCTCGCCGATTCCCGGCGTGACCGGTGTCGATGTGCGCTACCGCGTCAACGGCGGCCCCATGCAGACCGAGTCGATGGGCGATCTCGGCAACTTCATCTGGGGCCGCGCACTACCCGGGGTCGCACCCGGCGATCACGTGACGTACTCGTTCGTGAAGACTGTCGGCATCGAGCCGGTCGATACAGCATGGTTCGAGCGCACGCTCGGCGAAGCCGCACCGCCGCTCCCGCAGGATCCGATCGAGATCATGGCGGGCCTTCGATTCCGCGATCGGCACGAGAACGAGTGGCGCTTCGACCACTACCCCGCCGGCTACGACGTCGGCAGGACCTTCGATCTCCGCATCACCGATCACGGCGACCGGCTCGACATCGAGCTGACCACGGCGCCCGAGGTCCCCGTCAATGCGGTCGATATCAAGTGGTACAACCTCTCGGGTGACGTCGGCTTCTGCGATCGCAACATTTCCGCCATCAGTCAGCGGATGAATGGCGGTGCTGGGACATTCACCTCAACGATCGACAACCTCGTGCATGGCCAGCGTGTGGACATCGAGTTCACACTGCTCGCGTCCCAGACGTACTACAGCGAGTTCATCTACTACTACATGGGCGACGGCAGACTCCAGCGCGAGTCGCAGCATCCCCTTGCGTACGCAGCTGGCGATGCGTCGATCCCCGTCGTGACCGTCAAGCAGTTCGCCTTCAACCAGCACGCGCTCAACCTGCCGCCGACCGAACTCGGCGCCTTCATGGAAGGCAAGGTGGCCTTCGAGACGCGATGGGACGACGGGCTGCTGTTCAACCCACCCACAGCGTTTGACTGCAACGGCGGCCCTGTCGGCTTCAACATGGGTGCGAGTCCCGTCTTCGAGCCCGGCCTGCTCGGCCCGCTGTACACCAACAACTCGTGCATCGAGTGCCACATGCTCGATGGCCGCGGCTTGGCCCCGCTCGGACCGTCCGACCCGCTTGACGACTACATCGTCCGCGTCAGCGTTCCTGGTCAGCCAGGCCAGGCACCCCAGCCGCACCCGTGGTACGGCGTACAGCTGGATACCAAGGCAACACCCGGCTCGACGCCCGAGGGTCAGGCCGCGATCGTGTGGGAAGTCATCCAGGGGACGTTCGACGACGGCACGCCCTACGAGTTGCGTCGTCCGCGTCTGGAGTTCACCGAGCTCCTCTACGGCGAGTTCGGCAACAACATCCCGGGCGACGCCGCCGCAAGCACCGCGGGCGGACCCTATGTCGGCGAGGCGGAGATGTCCGTGCGCGTTGCGCCGATGCTCATCGGTCTCGGCCTCCTTGAGGCCGTGGACGACGCGGCGATCCTCGCGTGGGCCGACGAGAACGACGCCAACGGCGACGGCATCTCCGGTCGAGCGAACTTCGTGACCGATCTCGAGACGGGCACCATGGCACTCGGACGGTTCGGCTGGAAGGCCTCTCAGCCAAACCTGCGTCAGCAGGCCGCCTCGGCCTTCGCGCACGACATGGGCATGACCTCGCACCTGGTCGGTGACGGGCCGGTGGAAGTGAGTCAGGCCGACCTCGATGCGATGGTCGCCTACCTGCGCGGCCTCGCCGTCCCGCCCCGCGAGAACTACCTCGACCCCGTCGCGCAGCAGGGCAAACTGCTCTTCGAAGCGGCGGGATGCATCGACTGCCATCGGCCTGTGATGCGGACGTCCGCCGACGCAGAGTTCGTGCCCTATCGCAACCAGGTGATCCAACCGTTCACCGACCTCCTGCTGCACGACATGGGCGATGGCCTGGCGGACAACCGCCCCGAGTACGGCGCGAGTGGGCGCGAGTGGCGCACACCGCCTCTGTGGGGCATCGGCTACGTCGGCCACGCACTCGGCACGCCGACCGATCCGTTCAACCCCAACGGCAACCCAGAGCAGCCGAACTATCTCCACGATGGCCGGGCACGCTCGCTGATGGAGGCGATCCTGTGGCACGGTGGCGAGGGTGCGGCGGCGAGAGACGCCGTGCTTGCCATGGATGCCGCCGAGCGCGACGCGCTGATCGAGTACGTGAAGTTCCCGTTCGTGGACCCCGTCACCGCTGCCCCGAGCCTCGATGGCTGTGAAGCGGACCTCAACGCCGACGGCTCGCTCGACTACATGGACGTGCGCATCTTCCTCACGCTGTTCGACGATGTGGATCCCGGCGCCGACATGGCGGCGCCGATCGGAACACATGACGCCGCGGACGTGGAGGCGTTCCTTCAGCTGTTCGGCCAGGGCTGCCCGTAGTCCAAACGCTCACAACCCAAGCGCCTGTACCCCACGCGTCAGTCGTCAAGCGGCTGATAGCCCCAGCGACGCAGAGCAGCACCGGCGATCTCCGTGACGGCACGCCGCTCCTCCGGACGCAGCCGACCAATGCTCTTGTCGTTGAAGTTTCGGATGGGTGTGGTCGCGCCATCCATGTTGTGCACGCTGAAGTCTTCGTCGAGACGGGCCGGATCGAAGGGCGCAGGCAGATCGAGGAAGACCTCGAGATCGGCGACCACGCCACGTGGATCCTCGCAGATCCGCTCATACGTCAGTTGAAGGACGTGCTCGAGCCTCGGCAGATCCGCTTCGAGCAGATCGTGCAGCGCTGCCCAATGCGTCGCGGCCTCCTCCACACTGTGCGCGCTGCGACGACGGATCCCCTCGCAGACGGCGTAGGGACTGCGCGTCAGGACGATGAACCGCGCCGGTTGGAAGTTCGCCTGGAGCCAACGTGCCCGCACGCTGTTCACCGGGCTCTTCTCGAGCAGCCACCCCGGGTACCTCGGATAGTGCCACGCCCAGTCGAATCGCACACGACGGGCAGGCTCGGCGTCGTCCTCCTCCGTCAGCCGATACCGATCCAGCTTCTGCGTGAAGACGCGTCCGACACCCTCCGGCCCCGGCAGGTGCAGGGCACGCGTGTACCGTGCGCCCTCCCATGGCAGATCCCGGATGGCCGGATGCAGACGCAAGATCCGTGTCAACAGCGTCGTGCCACTGTTGCCTGCACCAATGATGAACAGCCAGCGATTGTCCGACCCGCCGAGGAGCCAGTCCGTGAGACTGTCGCGCCGCCGATGGGAGAGCAGTGGCCATGTCGCGCGGGCCGTTGCCGTCCGAAGCGCAGTCTGGGCACGCCCGACGTGCCGCATCCATGCCGACGGCATCAGTGCACGGTATGCGCGGCGGAGCGGCGGCACAGTCGCACGATGGTCAGCCACTCACTCGATCCCCGTCATCTCGTGCAATGTGAACTCCGCAACGGCACCATCGGTCGCACTCTTGTACGCCTCGAT
>JBCBTA010000350.1:0-3645 GCA_039818905.1 Planctomycetota bacterium | reverse complement strand
CAGTCTGGATCGATAATCTCGAATGTCGGTCGGTTCCTCCCGTTGCTCCATATCGAGGCGTTCCCCGAGCCTTCGCGACATCAGCGACGGAGCCGGGCTGGCGCACCAGTCGGCCGGCGCCCGAACATTCCCCGTTGCGATGGCGCAGCGAGCCCGACGATGGATCGCCGACGCTGACGATCGACTTCGGACAGCCTCGCGAGTGGAGCGCGCTGCTGTTGCAGTGGGATGACGACCTCCGTCCACGCTCGTACGACGTCGAAGTCCGCAGTTCCGATGGCACATGGGAAACCGTCGCGACGCGCGACGCGCCTGGCGCTGGAATTGTCGAGCGGATCTGGATGCCTGACACCGTTTCCAGCACGATTCGCATACGAGCGAGCAACGACGCCGACACGGGCATCGAACTGGAGTCTTACAGCGTGGTTGATGTCGATGCCGCGCAAGATCAGGATGGCCTGGTGCGCACGATCGCGTCCCGTACGCGAGGTGCGTGGTTCCCGGAGTACTACCACGGGCGGCAGGCATTCTGGACAGTGGTCGGCACGCCGGAGAGCGAGTATGAGGCCCTTCTCAACGAGTACGGCGCTATCGAACCCCAGGCCGGCGGCTGGCGCATCGAGCCATTCATCCTGTCCGATGGGATCATGCTGACCCGTCGCAACGCGCAGCTCTCCCAGCACCTGCTCGATGGGGATCTTCCGATCCCGAGCGTCGTCAGAGAGCACGATGGTCTGCGTCTTGAGATCACCGCACTGGCGGTCGATGCGTCGGGGCCGGCCCTTCTCGCCCGGTACCGCGTGACGAACACCGGTGACACCTCGCGAGACGCAACACTCTTCCTGTGCGCGCGCCCGTTTCAGGTCCTGCCGCCATGGCAGCGCCTCAACGTCATCGGCGGCGTGGCCAAGACACACAGCGTGCAGTGCAGCGCGCGACAGATGATCATCAATGACCGAGCCGATGTGACAGCCTGGATGCCCGCAGATTCTTGGGGTGCCTCGAGTTTCGCAGACGGGGAGATCGTCGAACGACTGGCGATGGGCCACACACCGGGTGCGGCTGCACAGGACCCTACAGGGCTCGCGTCGGGCGCCCTGGGCTACCAGCTCGAGCTGGCGCCAGGCGCATCGCAAGATGTCGTCGTGGAGCTTGCGATGTCACGTGAGCCGCGGCAAGCGTACTCAGGTGGGGATGCAGCTCGCTTCGAGCAGATCCTTCAGCAGGAGCGGTCGCGCTGGCGGTCGTTGCTCGATCGATTTGACATTGTGGTTCCGCCGGAGGCTCGATGGCTGATCGACACCATGAAGAGCAATGTTGCGTACGTGCTCATCAACATGGACGGCCCCGCGATTCAGCCCGGATCACGAACCTATGAGCGGAGTTGGATCCGCGACGGGTCTCTGACCGGCACAGCACTGCTGGCGACCGGTCATGCGGAACGGATGCAAGCGTTCCTCGATTGGTTCGGCCCACACCAGTTCCCCAGCGGGAAGATCCCATGTGTCGTTGATGCGCGGGGGCCCGATCCATTCGACGAACATGACAGTACCGGTCAGTACATCTACGCGGTCTCACAGCTCTACCGCTTTTCGGGGGATCGCAGTGTGCTCGAGAACCACTGGGAGCGAGTCCTCGCCGGGGTCGCCTACCTCCAGGAGCTGCGCGAGCAGCGACTCACCCCCGAGTACGACACACCGGAGTTGATCGCATACCGAGGCCTCGTTCCCGAGTCGGCCAGTCACGAAGGCTACATGTCCGACCCCATGCACTCGTACTGGGATGGCTTCTTCGTGGTGCGCGGGCTTCATGACGCCGCGTTCATGGCCCGTGAACTCGGGGAGACTCAGGAAGCGACTCGAATCGAGAAACTTGCGCACGACGCGCTGACGTCGCTTGATGAGTCCTTGACTGCCGCGATGGCGATGCACGACATCGGGTACCTCCCAGGATGCGTGGAGCTTGGTGACTTCGATGCCACCTCGACGGCGATCGGTCTCTTCCCGTGTGACGTGATCCCATTCATCCAGACGGAGGCCACATACTTCACTTTCGATCGCTACTGGCGACGCTTCAAGCAGCGGGCCGTGGATGCGATCGAGTGGCGTGATTACACGCCATACGAGGTGCGGATCATCGGGGCGTTCGTGCGGCTGGGTCAGCCGGAGCGGGCTCGGGCCTTGGCTGAGTGGTTCCGTCTCGACCAGCATCCCAAAGGCTGGAATCACTGGGCCGAAGTTGCCTATCAGGATGATCGCCTGCCGGCGTTCATTGGTGATATGCCACACACGTGGGTCGGGTCCGACTTCATCAACGCCGCTCGTTCGCTCTTCGTCTACGAGCGCGAGACCGACGAAACGCTGGTGTTGGGCGCGGGCCTTGACCTGGAGTGGATCACATCCGAGCAAGGCGTCTCCGTCAACATTCCAACCGCGTACGGACGGCTGTCCTACCGTTGTGAGGGGACGGCCCGGCGGATCGACTTCATCATCAGTGGTGATGTTCCGGCGCCACCTGGTGGCTTGCGTCTGCGTCCGCCTCGCCCGGACCACGTGGAGCGGGTCGTGATCGACGGAACACCGCATCGGCCGCCCGCGAATGGTGAGATCGAGCTTCGTGGCGGACATGCCGCGAGGGTGACGGTGGAATACGTTCAGCGATGAAGCAGATCCTCTCAATCGCAATGCTTGTGATGAGCGCGGTCGCGCATGGCGCTCCACAGGAGACGGCCTGGCCCGTCGAGGGTCCCGACGATACCGTCGCCGTCGCAGCCGCCTCGCTTTCCGGCTGGTACGCCGCGGCTGACACGTTTGAGGACAGAATCGAAGTCCGAGACATCACCGGCGCGTTGCGGCACGTCATCGAGAAGACGGAGATCGAATCACTCCTTCCGTGGATGACACTCGCCGGCGGGCCAGACGGGCCCAACGCACTTGCGTGGAGTGATTCGGGACGCCTGCTCTTCGTCCTCGTCCACGACAACGCACCGTCGGGCGACGGCATGCCCAACGACGCCGTGCTTCGCTTCGTGCCTTCGACGGGAGAGCTCTCCGTCTTCGCGCGTCTCGATGCCTTCGAGGCTGGATCCACATGGTCCTGGCTGAGCGCGGTTCATCATCACGGCCGGCTGTACGTTGGAACGTCCTCTGGCGGTGTATTGGCATACAACGCTGGTCGAAATGACGCGGTTGGTGTGCCCATAGGGAGTGTGGCGCTCCCCGATTTTGGTCCTGTTCGAGGGCTCACGGTCGATCGCGCGACTGACACGATCTATGCGTCGAGTCAATTCAACCTGTATCGCTCCTCACTCACCTCATGGCCTCCGAGCTGGACCTTCGTCGGCGCCATCGCCAACATGCGATCGATCGCATGGTGCGATCACTTCGGTGGTCCAAGCCAGGACGGCCTGTATGCGGTACAGCACTTCGCAGGAATCGGTGGCGCCGTGATCCGTGTACCGACCGCGTCCGCGCGCGGCGAGGCGCCGTTCCAGTCCATCGTGTACACCGCCCTTCCGCAGGAGACGCATGACATCGCCGCGACAGCCTGCGGCGGTATGCTCTTCGGTGTTGACGATGGACTGGAACGGCGCCTCGCCGCGCGCGGACGCGGTCGGTACACGGATCACGGCGCCACCGATTCCTG
>JBCBTA010000349.1:0-3648 GCA_039818905.1 Planctomycetota bacterium | reverse complement strand
GTCGGCGGCGCCCTTCAGGAAGTCGATGATCGCGATGGCCTGCGGGGCGGGCACGGCCTTGGGCTTCTGGCGCACGCCATCGACCATGAAGCTGGAGACGTAGACATTCTCTCGCTCGCGGGCCGGATGGATGTCGAGCTGCGAGCCCCGTGCGTCGAGCATCTCGCCGATGAGTTCCTCGACGGCGATGCGGACCTCGTACTCGGGCGTCTCCTTCTCCGGCGGCGCGATCTCGCCGCTGGGGCCCTGGATCACCATGGAGACGTTGGCCAGCTGTGACTTCTTCCGCTTGGCGGCCGACTGCTCGGCCATCTTGGAGAGATCCAGCGACCACTTGTGCTGCTCGGGGACGCGGTCGTCACCGTTGCGGAGCACGAAGTACGCCGCGAGATCACCGATGAGCAGGGCGACGAAGGCCGGGAAGGTGAAGAAGAAGGGAACGGGTGCGAAGAGCACGATGGCGACGGCGAGAACCGCAACGGCCACGTGCGCGAGGTTCCACGCCTGACGCTTGAAGTACCAGCGTGCGGCGTCCTTGTCGTAGATGGTGGAGACGACCCACGCCCAGCCGAGGATCGGCAGGAACAGGAGCAGCGGCTTCCACCACGAGACAAGAAACATTCCATCGACGGCGAGCGTCACGTGTGGCAAAGAGAGATCAGTGGTCATCGGCGCTCCGATGGCGAGGGCCCTGCGGGTTCGAGGCTCAACCGATGCCCTTCAGCCGCATGCGCAGCTCGTCGGCATTGGGTGTGGCTTCCATGGCCGTGCGCATGTGAATGTATTCCTGCTCGACGAGCTTCACAAGCGCGCCATTGAAGTCGATCATGCCGAGCTGCTCGGCTTCCTGCGTGATCATGATCTCGCGGATCTCGCTCTCGCGGCCCTCGAGGATGAACTTGCGCACCGGCGCGGTGTTGATCAGCACCTCGACCGCCGGGATACGCGGGATGTCCTTGTGCAGCGTCGGCAGCAGCTTCTGGTAGACGATCGATCGCATCTGGTGTGCGAGGATCTTCCGCACCTGCTCACGCTCCTCCGGCGGGAAGAGGTCGTAGATGCGGCTGAACGTCTCGGTCGCCGAGGACGCGTGGATGGTGCCGAAGACGAGGTGGCCCGTCTCGGCGGCGTGCAGCGCGGCTTCGAAGGTCTCGGAGTCACGCATCTCGCCGACCAGCACGATGTCCGGATTCTCACGGACCAGGGCGCGAAGGCCGATGCGGAAGTCGAGGCAGTCGATGCCGATCTCACGCTGGTGGATCGTCGCCTTCTTGTCCTCGAAGATGTATTCGATGGGATCCTCGAGCGTCACGATGTGAACGCTCTTGCGCTCGTTGATGTAGTCGAGCATCGAGGCGATGGTGGTTGACTTACCCGACCCGGTGACACCCGCCAGCAGCACGATGCCCTGCGGCTGCATGGCGACTTCGCTCATGACCGGAGGCAGGTACAAGTCATCGAACTTCTTGATGTTGCTCGTAATCAGACGGGCGGCGACGGAGATGTGGCCGCGGGCCTGGAAGAGGTTCACGCGGAAGCGGTTCTGCGCGTCGTAGTCGTAGGCGAAGTCCACCGAGCCGAACTTGTGAAGGTCGTCGAACTGGGCCGGCGTCAGGACATGCTTGCAGATGTCCATGAACTCCTCGTGCGTCACCGGATCGGTGTCCAGTGGCTTGAGGGCGCCGCGGAGACGCACCTTCGGGACGGTGCCGGTCTTCACGATCAGGTCGGACCCGGCGAACTTGATGCACGCCTGGAGGAACTTGCCGAACCGTGTCGCGTGCGGATCGGTCTTCCGCTCGCCGGCCAGGGCGATGTGCCCCGTGATCGACTCGTTCGAGATCGAGACCGTGTCGGACATGATGTTCATCGCTGTCAGTCTCTCCATCAGCGGGGCGTCTGGGCCCGGAACCATCGATCTCCGCCCCACGGCGGTGGGGCGGCGGAGTCGCTCAATACGCTGGCGGGCGGGCAATGGCTGCAGCCGGCCTCCGGGGCGGCCCGACTTTCACACACCCATCGAGGGCACGGAAACCGGCCCACCACGCCGGCACAGGCAGTGTATCGGGAGCAGGGCCGCCAGTGGGGCCTCGGCGGCTGCCAGAGGGTGCTTCCCAAGGCCCTTCCGCGGGTATTCCGGGGGGGCTTCGGGGCTGAAGGGCCTAGCGGGGGAAGTCGGCGATGGCGTCGGCGAAGGCCGGGTTGTCCAGCCACTCCACGCTGCCCCCGGCGTAGACCACGTGCCCGCCGAGGCCGTCATGGTTGTCCGGATGCTCGTAGACGATGACCTGCCGCGTGCTCATCGAGTCGGCGGAGCCGGGCACGTAGAAGAAGGGCGGATCCTGCGGCGTGGGGCTGGGCCAGTTGGCGATCTGGTCGGGTGAGGCGATGCCCTCGTCGATCATCAGATCTGCCAGGGCAGCGGGATCGTCCGGCAGCGAGCGGGGGTCGGAGAGTCCGACGGCGATGATGTGCTGCCCGACCGAGCGGAGCGAGAGCATGATCGCGGTGCGATCACCCTTCTGCTTGGACTGGCTGAGGGCCTGGCCATACTGCTGCGTCGCGCTGCCGCACTGCTTGAGGGCGAAGATGACGACGCCGGCGACGACGGCGAGAACCAGCAGTCCGAAGATGGCGCTCCCTGCGGAGCCGCGGCGAGAGTTGTTCATGCACAGATCCTAGAACGTCGCGTTCCCCGGTGTGCGCGGGAACGGGATCACGTCGCGGATGTTGGCCATGCCGGTCACGAACTGGATGAGCCGCTCGAAGCCGAGGCCGAAGCCGGCGTGGGGGACCGTGCCGTAGCGCCGCAGGTCGCGGTACCACCAGTAGTCCTCCTTGGGCAGATCCATCTCGTCGAGGCGGGCGTCGAGGACGTCGAGGCGTTCCTCGCGCTGGCTGCCGCCGATGATCTCGCCGATGCCCGGCGCGAGCACGTCCATCGCGGCGACGGTCTCACCGTCGTCGTTCATGCGCATGTAGAAGGCCTTGATGGTCTTCGGGTAGTCCGTCACCACCACCGGCTGCTTGAAGTGCTCCTCGGTGAGATAGCGCTCGTGCTCGGACTGCAGATCCGTGCCCCACTTGACGGGGAACTCGAACTTCTGGCCGCCCGCGATTGCCTTCTCCAGCACCTCGATAGCTTCGGTGTAGGGCAGGCGCCGGAAGGGGGCGTCGATGATGTGCTTGAGTCGATCGATCACGCCCTTCTGGATGCGCAGATCGAAGAAGCCCATGTCGTCGGCCCGCTCGGTGAGCACGGCGTCGAAGAGGTACTTCAAGAACGCCTCGGCGAGATCGATGTTGTCCGACAGGTCGGCGAAGGCGATCTCGGGCTCAATCATCCAGAACTCGGCGAGGTGGCGGCTGGTGTTGCTGTTCTCGGCCCGGAAGGTCGGGCCGAAGGTGTAGCACTTGCTCAGCGCGAGGCAGTACGTCTCGACGTTGAGCTGGCCGGACACCGTCAGGTACGCCTCCTTGCCGAAGAAGTCCTGGGCGTAGTCCACGCCGCCCTCGGGGGTCCGCGGCGGGTTGAGCGCATCGAGCGTGCTGACCCGGAACATCTCGCCGGCGCCTTCGCAGTCGCTGGCGGTGACGATGGGCGTGTGCACCCAGGTGAAGCCGCGCTCGTGGAAGAAGCGGTGCACC
>JBCBTA010000348.1:0-3662 GCA_039818905.1 Planctomycetota bacterium | reverse complement strand
CTCTCGGGTGGTCTGACGCTCATGCTCGTTGTGCTGCCGATCGTGATCATCGCGACGCAGGAGGCGCTGCGAGCGGTGCCCGATTCGCTGCGCGAAGGCGCGCTGGCAATGGGGGCCACACGGTGGCAGATGGTCCGGCGCATGGTGCTCCCGTGCGCACTTCCCGGCATCATGACCGGCTCGATCCTTGCGATGAGCCGCGCGATCGGCGAGACCGCCCCGATTCTGGTGGTGGGGGGAGCCCTGATTGCCGGCATCCCCAACAGCCTTGCCTCGAGCTTTACCGCGATGCCGATCCAGATCTACCACTGGACTGGGCACACGAACCCGGAGTTCCAGAAAGTCGCGGCGTCCGGCATCATCATCCTGCTCGGCGTGCTGCTCATCTTCAACGCTGCGGCCATCATCATCCGCGCGAAGTTCCAGAAGCCCCTGTCATGAACCAGACGACAACACAGACCAAACGGGGAACACTGCAGGCGCGGAACTTCGACGCGTGGTACGGCAGCTTCCAGGCGATTCGAGATGTCACGCTCGACATACCCGCCTGCCGCGTGACGGCGCTCATCGGGCCATCAGGCTGCGGCAAGTCCACGTTCCTGCGCTGGATCAACCGCATGAACGACCTCATCGAGGGTGCTCGGTCAGGTGGAGCGATCGAGCTCGACGACTGGAACGTGCTGGACCGGACCACTGATGTCGTCGAACTGCGCCGGCGCGTCGGCATGGTCTTCCAGAAGCCCAACCCGTTCCCGAAGTCGATCGTTGAGAACATCATGTTTGGCGTTCGCCTCCACCACAAGCCCACCAAGCGGGAGGTCGCTGAGCTGACGGAGCGCTGCCTGCGCGAAGTCGGCCTGTGGGATGAAGTGAAGGACCGCCTGCGCAGCAGCGCGCTGAGTCTCTCGGGTGGCCAGCAGCAGCGACTCTGCATCGCAAGAGCGCTCGCGGTCGGGCCGGAGGTGCTGTTGATGGATGAGCCCACCAGCGCGCTGGATCCGAAGGCGACCGATCGCATCGAACAGCTCGTCCAAGATCTTCGGCAGCAGTACACGATCGTCATCGTGACGCACAACATGCAGCAGGCGCTTCGCATCAGCGATCGCACCGCGTTCTTCTATGAGGGGCGACTCATCGAGTCAGGCCCGACAACGGACCTCTTCAACAGTCCTCAGCAGCAGCGCACCCGCGACTATGTCGCCGGACGCTTCGGCTGAGTCGTTCACGCCACCGGTGTCGTGAGTCCCAGCGCGGCTGCCTCACGATGCATGACCGCGTGCCGCTGCGCCGTCTGCAGTGGCGTGGGGGCGTAACCGCCACCGAGGCACAGCACCATTGGCAGCCCACGTTCGGAGAGTGTCTCCAGCACATACCGATCGCGTCGGCGCAGGCCGTCCATGGTCAGAGACAACCTGCCGAACTTGTCGTCGGCGAGCACATCGACGCCCTGCACATAGAAGACGAGATCAGGGCGAGCGTCGTCGAGCACACGTCCCAGGTGCTTCTCCAGCGCGCGCATGTAGGCATCGTCATTCGTACCGTCGGGGAGCGGCACATCGAGTGTGCTGGCTTCCTTGCGGATGGGGAAGTTCTTTGCGCCGTGCATGGAGAAGGTGAAGACCCTGGCGTCGGTCGCAAAGATCGATGCCGTGCCGTTGCCCTGGTGCACATCAAGATCGATGACCAGGGCACGCCGCAGACGACCAGCCCGCTGCATGATCCGAATCGCGACCGCGATGTCATTGAGCACGCAGAAGCCTTCCCCATGATCAGCGAACGCGTGATGCGTGCCGCCGGCGAGGTTGGCTCCGATGCCGTCGTCGAGCGCGAAGGCTGCCGCGTTGATCGTGCCCTGCACCGCAACGCGCGATCGGATCACCAGCGCTTCGGACCATGGCAGCCCCATGCGCCGCTCCGCCGCGTCACCGAGCGTGCCGCTGGAGAGCGCGCCGAGGTAGCGAGAGGTATGCACCAGACGCAGATCAGCCCACGGCACGAGTTCAGGCTCCACGATGTCCTCAGCCCGGATGATGCCATCTGTCACAAGCAGATCGCGGAGGTATGCGAACTTGGGCATCGGGAAGGAGTGCCCGTCCGGCAGGGGGATGACGTAGCGATCGGAGTACGAACAGCGCACGGGGGGAGGGTAGGCGGCATCAACATCGCCCTGCAGGCCGAACGCGCCACTTCACTATCCTCTACACGGATGAACGGAGTTTCCCTCGGGAGTTCAGGCCTTGGCCAAAGATCGAAGGGTGACCAAGAGGGGCCCCACGACGCTCATCATCGCGATCGGCGTGGTCGTCGTTGTCTGTGCGGTCGGCATGCTGCTGTGGCGCGCACAGGGCCCCGCGCTCATTGAAGCATCGTACGAAGGAGGCGGTCTGTGGCCGCTCAATGACCTGCTGGCGCACCGGCGTGAGCAGAGGCCGGAGGAGTTCACGCTCGATCGTGCCCTCGGGCTCGTGCGGGCTGGCATGGTCGGCATCGCGATGCTCGGCGGGCTTGCGATCGTCGGCATCCTGCTTGCAGCCCAGCGGCACGCTCTGGTGGGAGCACTTGGAAGCTTCTCTCGCGAATCATCTTCGCCCGTGAGCCTCGCGGTCGTGCGCATCGTTGTCTTTGGCCTCGTGCTCAACTTCGCGCTGAAGCATCAGGTGCGCATCGAGTTCATGGCGGGGCTGCCCGAGAACCTCATCGTGCCACCGTTCGGGCTGGGACCCGTGCTGGAGATCGTGCCGATCTCACCCGGGCTCGCGAGTGCTGCGGTCACGGTCACCATCGTTGCATGCATCGCTGGGATCATCGGTCTGTGCGCACGCGTCGCGGCTCTCGTCGCATGCATCGCGGCGGTGTATGCCTTCGGTATCCCGCACCTGTTCGGCAAGGTGGACCATCACCATCACCTCGTGTGGTTCCTTGGTGTACTCGCGGCGAGTCCGTGCGCCGACGTGTTGTCGATCGATGCGATCATTCGAGCGCTGCGGCGCGGCCCGAAGGGAGAGATCGCACCACCTGGTCCGTCACCGGCCTATGGCCAGCCGCTGCGCCTGATATGGGTGCTCATCGGAATCATCTACTTCTTCCCCGGCATGTGGAAGCTCGTGATGACCGGTCCCGAGTGGATCACCGGCGATGCCATGCAGCACGTGCTCTGGAGACGGTGGCACGACAAGCAGGAGATCGGGCCTCGGATCGATCAGTGGCCGCTGCTGTACCGCGCAATGGGCGCGGGAGCGATCGCCTTCGAAATCGGCTTTCTGTGGATGATCCTCTTCCGAAGGACACGCTGGATCGCCGTGCCGATTGGCTTCGGTTTTCATCTCGGCACCCGCTTCATCATGGGAATCAAGTTCACGACGCTGCTCTGGTCGTACAGCGCCTTCGTGGCATGGGATCGCGTCTTCGACTGGGTGGGCAGGGTGCTCTTCCGCGATTCGATGATCGTCGCATTCGACGGCGGCTGTGGGCTCTGCCGGCGCACCGCCGCGGTCATCGGCACCATCGACATCCTTCGGCGAATCGAGTTCGTTCCAGTCGGCGATGAGCGTGTTGTGACACACGCTGCACTTTCGAAGGTCCCCGAAGACCGCGGCGGTGCGCCGGCAGAGCCCACAGCCGCCGTCGAATGCGACGATCATCGAATCGCGGAAGAGCACCCT
>JBCBTA010000347.1:0-3680 GCA_039818905.1 Planctomycetota bacterium | reverse complement strand
TGTTCGCCCCAGACCCAGAAGCGCAGGCATTTGGCGATCCGGACGCTTAGTGACACGAAGAATTGTGGAATCGGAACCGGCGTTCACCATGCATGCCTGCACATGTGTGGAAAAAGGCCGGACGTCGAAATGTGTGGAATGGGCGTCAGCCCGCCGGAGAGTGACGCTCGCCACTGGCCTGATTGGCCTCTTCACCCGCGCTGTTGCCCGCACGGATGGCTTCCAGCCGCTCGACCACCTCGCCCATGGACTCGGGTCGGTTGTCGGGGTTGACCTCAACGCAGTGCATGATGAGGTCGTTGAGGGCCGCGGGGATGCCGGGCTTGAGTTCCGATGGCGGCGTCGGTCGTTCGATGAACTGATCGTCCAGGGTGGAGACCAGCGAGTCGTCCTTGGGCAGTGCCGTGGGAATGTGGCGCTGCGTCAGGCACCAGTACATCGTCGCACCGAGGTTGTAGGTGTCCGTGGCGGGCGTGATCTCGCGCCGGTGCACCTGTTCTGGGGCGATGTAGTCCGGCGTGCCCTGGATCCGCTCCTTGACGGTGCCGACGGGGCAGGCCTGACCAAGGTCGATGATCTTCACATCGCCGCGCTCGGTGACGACGACGTTGTTGGGCTTCATGTCCGCGTGCACGTAGCCGCAGTCGTGCATGTGCCCGAGTGCCCGGGCGGTCTGGATGAAGATGCTCAGTGCCTGCTCGAGATTGGCCGGCGGATGCTGCTCCACGGAGATGCCGTCCACATACTCCATCAGCAGGAAGATCTCGCTGACGACGAGCAGCTTCTGGCGCCCCTTGATCACGCGTTCGATATCCCGGATCAGGGGATTGCGCACCTTCTGGGCGACCTCGTATTCGCTTTCGGCCTGATCGACGAAGCGCTGGTCCTTGGACGAGGCGCGCCGAACGTGCTTGAGGGCCCGGACCTGTTTGGTCTTAGGCTCCTGCACGAGATAGATCACCGATGCAGCGCCGCGGCCGATCTCGGCCAGCACGCTGAACCCGGCGAGCTTGGTTCCCGGTTTGGCTGGGCGGTAGTGCTTCACCCCTGTGCGCTCACAACTCCGTCATGCGACATTCGGCGACGTCGGCCCCAACACCCCTCGGCCATGCTTCGGCGAACGGGGCGTTTCTCCTCAGCCGGATCAAACAAACAACGACAGCGCGTCACCCCTCCACGAGGCGCGAGAACGCACGAGTGCGTCCGCAACGCAAGCGGCAGTATCGGCCGGGCGAGCCAACCGTGCAACGCCCCGCGGCAACTTCGCTTGCAGGTATGGGCTGGAAGACAATGCCTCAGCGTGCTCTGGACGCCGCCAGACGGGCCTTGAAGGCCGCTTCGGGGAACAGACGACCCGGACTCGGCGTCGAAGCGATGTCGCGATGCAGACGAACGTCCGCATCCGGGATGCCCGTCCGCTCCTGGATCGCCGACACCAGCTCCGTCAGGCGGACCATCTGGGCCTCCGTGAAGGCCCGACGCTCGCCGTCGCCGATCAGGCAGATGCCGATCGCACGGGCGTTGTAGAAATCCGCATTCGGACCCACGGCGTGGGCTCCGGGAAGCTGCTGATCCCACCGGTACCCGACGTGAATCTCGCCGTCAGGAGCCCCTCGGCCGTTGCAGAGCACGAAGTGGTAGCCCAGGCCCCGAAGACCCAGCTCCTCGTGCTCCTGCGCCAGGCCCTGCGGAGAGCCGGAGACGGCACCGGAGTGGTGGATGACGATACCGGACCACCGCTCCGTCGCCAGAGGGGCAGAGCTGGACAGCGCGTCGCTGATGGTGATCGTGGATGCCTCGGTCTGCACCGCGGCGGGCAGGACGCCCAGCTGACGCTCATGCTCGGACAGCAGCAGCAGCCCACCGACACCGGCCATGGCGAGCATCAGCGACGCCCACACAATGTGGCTGCGCTGAATGCCACGGCTGGAAGAAGTTGCGCTGGTCCGTGCGGCGTTCGACATGGCTGAGAGGGATTCCTGCTCCTCGAAGGTTACAGGTGCATCGGGCGTGTGCCGGTGGAATCTTCGCAAAAGTCGCACGTTCGTTCGGCAGATATCGGCTGCGACGCGCACGACCCGCGCAGATGCGCTTTACCGGACATCATCCTTCGGCTCCAGACGACCCTTGAGATTCGGCTCCTGACGTCCGAATTCGTCCTCAACGAATTGAGGAGCGTACTGGTTCCGCGAGCGGTCGTACCGATCGAACTGCGATCGTTCCTCACGTGGGGAAAACAGCGGCTTGTTGCAGCCCCAGCCCGCCGCACACGCCAGCAGGAGCACTGCCGCGAGCGTGCCGACACGCCATGGGGTGGATCGCCGGTTCATGACCGGAGCATAGCTCACGGGATATCGATCGACATCGTCGCGCGGGCCTCGTGGGCGCGCCCGGTGATCGCATCCTGCAGCAGCGCCGTCAGGACAAGCGTGCCGCTGAGTGGCTGGTTTGGCGGGCTGATCGGCACGACCACGGCGTAGTGCGTGCCCATCGCGCTCGATCGATACGCCTCACGAAGATCGACCGGCCCGAGCTCGACACGACCGAGGGACCGCGGGCCGCCGAAATCCTCTTCCCCACGGTCGGTGGGCGGAATCAGCACGGCTTCGACCGTGAGCTGCCCCGCGACCTGCACGAAGCGCATCCGCCCGTCGAAGGGACGGATGTACACGTCGATCAGCTCCGGCCCGTCGATGTCGTCTCGGTCGGCCGGCCCTGAGAACCGGTCCATGGCGATGCCCGCGCAGCGGGGCATGGAGGCGACGACGTCGGCGCCCGGACGGCCGCCCGCCGCCTCGAAGGTGCGGGCCATCTCCGCCAGCTTGGCCTCGCTCTCAGCGAGGCGGGCGCGCAGCTGGACATTTTCCAGCTCCAGGCTCTCGCGCTCGCGCCGGAGTGCGTCGTTCTCGTTGTCGAAGTCCTTCGGACCCGAGCAGCCGATGAGCCCGAGCCCGAGCAAGCCGACCGCAACGAGGAGTCTCACGCCTCGTCCGGACGTGGCGACCCTGTCCGAGGCATCTCGGTGAGCACCTGATCGATCAGGCCGTACTCCACCATCTCGTCGTCGTCGAGCCACTTGTTCCGATCGCAGTCAGCGGTGATCGTCTCCACGGGCTTGCCCGTGGCGTCGGCGTAAATATCGTAGATCCGATCCCGCAGCCGGATCATCTCACGGGCTTCGATCTCGAGATCGGTCGCCTGCCCCTCCAGAACCCCGCCGATCAACGGCTGATGCATGAGGTTGCGGCTGTTGCGAAGGGCGAATCGCTTCCCCTTGGTACCGCTGCACGCGATGATCGATCCCATCGACGCCGCCTGACCCACGATGTACGTCGCGACGTCGGGTTCGACGAAGCGCAGGGTGTCCAGCATCGCCAAACCCGCCGTGACCGACCCGCCCGGCGAGTTGATGTAGACGTGGATGTCGCTCTTGCCGTCCTCATTGGCGAGGAAGAGCGTCTGTGCGACGACGAGGTTGGCCAGATCGTCGGTGACCGGCCCCCCGATGAAGATGATTCGGTCCTTCAGCAGACGCGAGTAGATGTCGTACGCGCGTTCGCCGCGGCCGGACTGCTCGATGACGATCGGGACGAGGTGGGACATGTCGCGTCGGAGCTCCTGCTCAGGAGGCGTGTCTGAATCGTGAGAATGCGTAATCAGGCGGACTTGTCGGGCGAGTG
>JBCBTA010000346.1:0-3682 GCA_039818905.1 Planctomycetota bacterium | reverse complement strand
TCTTGAACTTCCGTGATCCGGAGGCGTTGCACCGCTCACCGACGATCAGGAAGGAGTTGTCCTGCCGGTGCTCGACCGGCTGATACAGGCTCGTGGTACTCGCAGGCATGGCCTGCGGCGTGCGCACTGGCCGAGCTTGCCGAGCAGCACAACCGGACAGTCCGCACGCCGCAGGCCATGCCTGCGAGTACCACGAGCCTGTATCAGCCGGTCGAGCACCGGCAGGACAACTCCTTCCTGATCGTCGGTGAGCGGTGCAACGCCTCCGGATCACGGAAGTTCAAGAAGCTGCTCGAGACGGAGGACTGGGACGGCATTATCTCCATGGCCCGGCAACAGGTGCGCGAAGGCAGCCATGTGCTGGATGTCAACGCCGATTACGCCGGTCGCGACAACGCGTCGGACATGGCCCAGATCGTGCAGCGGCTCGTCCGACAAGTTGATTCCCCGCTGATGATCGACTCGACGCAGATCGCCACGATGGACGCAGGTCTGCGCCACGCTCCGGGCAAGTGCATCATCAACTCCGCCAACTTCGAGGATGGCGAGGAGAAGTTCGATGAGATCTGCGCCCTCGCGGTGCGCTACAACGCAGCGCTCGTCATCGGCACGATCGATGAGGACAAGGAAGCGGCGATGGCCCGGACGGCCGATCGCAAGCTGTCGATCGCGCAGCGGGCCATTGAGCGAGCCCGCACGGTGCACGGTCTGGCGGTCGAGGACATCTTCATCGATCCGCTGGTGCTGCCCATCTCGACGGGCATGGCGGACGATCGCCGCTCGGCATTGGAGCTGATCGAGGGCACGCGGCGCATCGCGGAGGCGTATCCCGAGGTGCAGCTGGTCTGCGGTTTGTCCAACGTGTCGTTCGGCCTCAAGCCCGCCGCCCGCGTCGTGCTCAACTCCGTCTTCCTGCATGAGTTGACCGAGGCGGGGATGACCGGCGCCATCGTGCATGCCGGCAAGATCCTGCCACTGATGAAAATCGACGAGGAGCAGAAGGCCGCGGCGCTCGACCTGATCTACGACCGGCGTGCGCCGTCCAATGGCGGTACCTCGCTACCGGAGCCGCGCGGTGAACTGACCTTTGCCGAGGACTTCGATCCGCTGCAGCACTTCATCGATCTCTTCAAGGACGTCGATTCCATCGCCGGCGCCAAGAAGGAGAAGAAGAACCTCACACTCGAGGAGAAGCTGCGTGCGCACATCATCGACGGTGAGAAGGAGGGCGTGCAGCAGGCGCTCGACACTGCGATGGAGAAGTACACGCCGCTCCAGATCATCAACGAGCATCTGCTCGACGGCATGAAGACGGTGGGCGAGCTCTTCGGCAGCGGGCAGATGCAGCTGCCGTTCGTGCTGCAGTCCGCCGAGGTCATGAAGATGGCGGTGGCCCATCTCGAGCCGCACATGGAGAAGGTCGAGGGCGAAGAGAAGGGCTCGATCGTGCTCGCGACCGTCAAGGGCGACGTGCACGACATCGGCAAGAACCTCGTGGACATCATCCTGACGAACAACGGCTACACGGTGCACAACATCGGCATCAAGCAGCCGCTGAGCAGCATCCTCGATGCATGGCGCGAGACCAACGCCGGTGCCATCGGCCTGAGCGGGCTGCTGGTGAAGTCGGTCAACGTTATGGAGGAGAACCTCAAGGAGCTGAACGACCTCGGTATCGATGTGCCTGTGATCCTCGGCGGTGCGGCACTGACGCGCCATTACGCCGAGGGGTACCTGCGCTCGGTCTACAAGGGGCCGCTGCTCTACGGCAAGGACGCCTTCGAAGGCTTGCGCACCATGGACTTGCTGGCGGAGGGACAGCTCGCGCAGCTGCACGAGGAGATCGAGGAACGCCAGAGCAAGCGGGCCTCGGCCCAGGAGGCGATCGCCAAGGCAAGCGCGAAGCCGGAGCCAGCGTCCGACGGCGGCACGGCAGTCGCCACGCGTGTGCGCAGTGAGGTGGCGACGGACGTCGCGGTGCCCGAGGCGCCGTTCTGGGGCGATCGTCTGATCGAATCGATCAGCCTCGACGACATCTACCCCTTTATCAACCCGACGGCGCTCTTCAAGGGGCAATGGCAGTTCAAGAAGGGCAAGCGCAGCACCGCGGAGTACGACGCGCAGATGCAGGAGGAGATCCTGCCGCTGTTCGAGTCGCTCAAGGCACGGTGTCGTGACGAGCAGATCCTGCAGCCGCAGGTTGTCTACGGCTACTGGCCCTGTCAGTCGGACGGTGACGATCTGATCGTCTACGACGCAGCGGATCACGATCGTGAGATCGAGCGATTCAGCTTCCCCCGGCAGTCCGGCCGCAAGCGTCTGTGCATCAGCGACTTCTTCAGGTCGGTGGACAGCGGCGAGAAGGACGTCATCGCGATGCACTGCGTGACCATGGGGTCGCGGGCCAGCGATGAAGCACGGAAGCTCTTCGAGAGCGACCGGTACAGCGAGTACCTGTATCTGCACGGGCTGGGCGTAGAGACGGCCGAGGCTCTGGCGGAGCTGTGGCACAAGCGCATCCGCGCCGAGCTCGGCTTCGGCGGCGAGGACTCGCCCCGCATCAAGGAGCTGTTCACGCAGAAGTACCGCGGCTCACGCTACAGCTTCGGCTATCCGGCGTGCCCCGATATGAGTGATCAGGACAAGCTCTTCCGCCTGCTGAAGCCGCAGCGGATCGGGTGCGAGCTGACGGACAACTGGCAGATCGATCCGGAGCAGTCCACGAGCGCGATCGTGGTGCATCACCCGGAGGCAAAGTACTTCAATGTGTGAGCGCCGACGGCGCGTACTGCATGATCTCCTGCGCAAGTCTCTTTTCGAGACTCTCGTCGAACAGCTCTTCGTAATGCGTCGCCACGTGGTTCATCATTGAGATGTTGAGGATCTTCTGCGCTCCCCGCTCTGGCTCCTCGCGGTTGCCATACCGGCCACGCTGTATCGCGGAACGAAGATGCTGAAGGCACATGTCGGCTTCCGCAATGATCTCGTGCCGCTTCGATTCAAACTTGCCGTGCTGCGACATGGCGAGCGCAACGCGGACGCTGTAGTACTGAGCGGTGCTCTCATAGATGGCTGCGCTGCGTCCGGCGAGCTTGCGAGCCTTGTCGAGGTTGCTCGTGATCTCGCGTGAGAGTGTCTCTACCTTCTCATCTCTCAGTATGTCCGCTTCCGCATCTGGATCGAGCGCGATCCAATGAAGCTTGAGCGTGTCGGCATAGGCGATGTTGTTGAGCATTCGGAAGTAGGCGTTGAAGGATCGATCAATTGCGCTGTATTGCTCATAGAAGCCCCGGGCGCGTTCAAGCGTGTCGACCGCCTGCTGGACTTGTCCCTGGTCGTGGAGTTGGTCCGCTTTGTAGAGCAGGCAGGAGGCGATGCCGTTGAGCGGCGATCCTGAAAGCGCGGACGCATCGAAGTACCGCGTCGCCATTTCAAAGAAGGTCTCGGCCTCCTGGTCGTACTGTGATCGGTACTGCACCATTCGGACGGTGCCAAGCATGGAGTAGATGGCGACGGCGAGCGGTCTGCTCATCTCCTGCTCAACGTTCGAGAGCCCTCGGAGACGCGTTTCCGCCCCGAGATAGCGACGACGACAGGGATCGCTTCTCCAGTGTGGAGCAGTTCATCGAGATACTCGCCGAAGAGGTGCTGACGCGTCGCTATCTCGGGGCGGAAACGCGTC
>JBCBTA010000345.1:0-3702 GCA_039818905.1 Planctomycetota bacterium | reverse complement strand
CCTGCTCGCAGAACGCGGCCAGGTTCCACCCACACGGACACGTCTCGCGGTGTACGACCTCGCATCCGGTACTGCTCGAAGAATGTCCCTGCGCTCACCCATCGCACGTGGCACGCTGCTCGGGCGCTCCAGCGACGACATCGGCTTCCTCGTCGAGCAGGTCCAACCAGACGGCACGCGGCGCATCGGCAGAGCCAGGTGGCAGACGGGTGAGATCGACTGGCTCGTCGATGACGGGCTCGTCAACGCCTGTGGCGGGCTGCGTCCCGGCGGCGAGCTGGTCTACAGCACGCGCCCCATCGACAGCCGCGACTTCCGCCTCGCTTCGACCTCGGGGCGCGTCTTTGCGGAAGACGGATCGTCCTATCTCTTCCCGATGGTGGATGACGAGCTGACATATGCCATGCAGCGCTCCGGCTTCGGTCTGGAACTTCAGGCGCTGTCAACGTCCGCGCAATCGGACGACTTGCTCGACGTGGACGACGTGCAGGATGGCTGGTTCGTCGTGGCGCGGCGCCTGCTGACGTCAAGCCCCGCGGCGGTACGCGCCTACCAGGCTGCCGATCCGATGCGCGAGGCCGCTCGTCGGAACTCGCCGCCGGGCCTGCTGTTCTTCCACCCCGGCGCAGGCCGGATGGCGATCTACGTTCCAGGGACGGGCGACCTGATCCCTCTGGTGGATCGTTCGATCGCCGGTGCGTGGGCCCGGGACCAGATTGGCTGGGCCGTGCTGCTCACGACGCCCGATGGCCTGAAGCATCAGCGCCTGCGCGGCGATCGCGACGGGTGGGAGGCCCTGGAAGCGTCCAAGACGCTGCGCGAAGCGCACGTGCCGCGAGCACTCGCCGAAGACAGCAGTTTCCTGCTCATCGGGCCGAGCCCCCGGGGCGACCGCATGCTGACGCTCACGAGCCTGCGTCTTCTGCCTGAAGAGCCGGAGTCGATCCGCTGACCTGCGCGATCTGCCCTTCCACCAGCACGAAGACCCGATCGCCGAGCGCCGGCTGCACGACCTTTGCACCGGTAAACGAACCGAAGGCCGGCAGCACACCGATGTCCGCGCCGAAGTGAAAGCATCGGAAGCGAGCCCGCGTTCTGGCGTCCTCCAGCATCACCGCGGGATGCAGATGTCCTGCAAGGGCGTAGCCGCTGTTGCAGTGCCGCGGCTCATGACACAGGGCGAACGGGCCCATCTGCATCGGCCCGTCGTGGATGTCCATGCCAAGGGTGGACGTCGGGTCGCCCGCCGATCGATCGTGATTGCCGCGGATGAGCGTGATGGTGAGCGAGCGGTGCTCGTCGCGCCAGCGCTGCAGTGCATCCTGCACCTCGGCAGTCACGCCGGCCCGGGCATGGAACAGGTCGCCCAGGATGACCAGGGTGCGCGCGCCGGTCTCGTCCAGTGCCCGCTGGAGCCGGAGGAGGTCGAACGACGCCTGCTCTGGAACGGGGATGCCGTGGCTCCGGAACGTCGCCGCCTTGCCGAAGTGCGGATCGGCGATGAAGAGGGTGTCCATGTCGGGCCAGTGCAGCGTCGCATCGGAGGCGGGATGCAGCGTCTCACCTGCGAGCGTGACTGTCGCCGCGTTGCGTGGTTCCGCCGTCCCTGCCATTGCTGCGCTTCCTCCGTGGTTGCGACGCCGCCTTCTCCAACTGCAGCACCATGCGCTCGATGCGATCGATCCATCGTTCGCTGCTGACCTGCTGTGTCCGGAGGCTCTCGGCCCACAGCGGAAACGCCAATGGCGTCAGGTGCTCCGTTTCGATACGCAGGATATGCACACCGGCCAGCCGCTCAAGGCACTCGCGCAGACGCCGGATCTCAAGCTGCTCAGCCAGCACCTCGCGGCGCGCCTGGTCCAGCAGCAGGTTGGCCGGGTCGAACTCGTTGAAGACGTCGAAGAACAGCTCACTCGACGCCTGGAGCTGACGCGCCGTCTTCGATGCACCTCCGGGAAACCCCGGATGCAGAAGCCCGGCCACGCGCGCCACGTTACGAAACTTCCGCCGCGCAAGCTCCGAGGAGTTCAGGCAGCGCAGCAGATCGGGCACGAGTTCGTCCGTGGAGAGGAGGGAGCGCCAGTCGTCCTCGGTGAGGTCGAGCGGCGTGCGCGACAGCAGTTCCACGCCGTAGTCGTTCACGGTCACGCTGAGCGTGATCTCGCGCTGCGCGGCGATGCGATGGGCCAGCAGCGCTCCAAGCCCTTCGTGGGCAAGACGCCCTTCAAAGGGAAACAGCATCGTGTGAGAGCCGCGGCGGGACGTTGCATGTTCGATCAGCAGGTCATTCGGGCCGGGCAGGGCCGACCACCGGGACTGCAGCTCAAGCATGGGGCGCACCGTCTGCATCTCCGGCCCTTTGAAGTGCCCCTCACGGGCATCGTCCAGCAGGGCGCGCACTTCGGCGGAGAGCAGTGTCGAAAGGGGGGATCGTCCGCCGCCCCAACGCGGCACGACGCCACTCTTGGACTTCGCCAGTCGAACCGACGCCGTCATGCCGCGCGATCGCACCAGCTCCAGTGTCCGCCCTGCGAAGACAAAGCGGTCGCCCGGCGTCAGACGCGCGATGAATGACTCCTCGATCGAGCCGAGCGTCGCGCCTCCGACGAACTTCACGGTGACGGACGCATCGGACGTGATCGTGCCGATGCCAATGCGGTGCGTGCGTGCGGTGCGATCATCGCTGACGACGTACTGGCGCGTCTCGTCGTCATGCCGGACGCGCTTGAACTGGGGATAGGCGCCGAGTGCTGCGCCACCTTTGGTGACGAAGTTCATCGCCCAGCCGAACTCCGTGCTGGTGAGATCGGAGAAGGCGAACGTCGTGCGCACTTCCTCCAGCATTGCATCGGGGTCAAATCCACCCCCTGCGCCGATGGAGACCAGATGCTGCACAAGCACATCCATCGGCTTGCGAATCGGAGCACGTTCCTCGACGTCCCTCGCCTCTGCCAAGCGCCGGGCGGCGGCGAACTCCACCAGCTCGAACGCATGGGCCGGGACGCACAGTACGCGGCTGGGCGCGCCCGGCTGATGCCCGGACCGCCCGGCCCGCTGCAGCAGCCGCGCGATCCCCTTGGGGCTTCCGACCTGCACCACCTGATCGACCGGCGAGAAGTCCACGCCGAGGTCGAGCGACGAGGTGCAGACAACACATCGCAGGCGACCATCGCGCAGCAGATCCTCCACCTGCGTGCGCACGCCGCGATCGAGTGAGCCGTGGTGCAGGGCAACCTGACCGAGCAGGTCGGGTCGCGCATCAAGAATCGCGCGGAACCACAGTTCGGTCTGCGAGCGGGTGTTGGTGAACAGCAGGGTCGTGTTGGCTGCGTCGATTGCTTCGAGCACGGGCTCGACGAGCTTCGTCCCAAGGTGGCCGGCCCACGGGAAGCGCGCCAAATCCTCGGGGAGGACACTGTCGATCTCCGTTGTCTTGGGCAGTGCGCCGGTGATGAGCCTGCCGCGCTGCGAGGCCGCGCCCAGCAGCACGTCACGAGCCTGTTCGAGATTTCCGAGCGTTGCGCTGAGTCCCCATGTGCGCAGCTCCGGGTTCCATGCCCGCAGCCGCGCAAGGGCGAGTTCTGTCTGCACACCGCGCTTGGATGCCAGCAGCTCGTGCCACTCGTCCACGATGACGCAGCGCACACTGGACAGGGCGTTGCGGGAGTCGGGGTAGGACAGCAGCAGCGTTGCAGACTCGGG
>JBCBTA010000344.1:0-3702 GCA_039818905.1 Planctomycetota bacterium | reverse complement strand
TCCGACCTGCGGACAAGAGCAGGCGGAATCGTCCGGATGGCGGTCCGGTCGAGACCCGAGAGGAGGCGAGTGCCTGATGGCCGGTGCGACGCTTCAAGATGCGATTTTCAGGCTGGGCATGCTCAGCGCGGACCCGCGAGGCACGAACCACGAGCTTCTGCGGCTGATGGCGGAGATTTCCGCGTCCACGCTGAATGTCGAGATGGTCATCCTGGCGGTTCACGAGAACGGGGTGCTTGAGCCCGCCACCGCGTGCTGGGTGCATGGTCCATGGTCGTCGGAGGAGTGCGATGGCCTTGCGGAGCACGCGCGATGGTCGGTCGATGAGCGTCCGGCGGCATCGCGCCTCGCAGAGTCGGAACCCGGCCGGCTCTGCAGGCGTGCCGACCTCGTGGCCCCCGAGGTCTTCCGTGTGAGCCGCATGTCGCGCGAGGTGCTTGATCCCTGCGGCATCGTCGATGAACTGCTCACCAAGTTCCGTCGTGATCTCGACGGAGCCGAGGTCGTCATCCGGTTCGCGTCGAAGTCCGAGATTCCCGCCGCGTCGATGGAGCGTGCGGAGCGGCTGGGGCCTTTCCTCGCAGACTGCTGGGCCCGTGGGTGGCGGCATGAGCCGTCGTGGATGACGTCGCTGAAGCCCAACAGCCGCCGGGTCCTCGAGCTGGTGCTGGAGGGCCTGGACGACGCCCAGATCGCTGATCGGACGGGCCTCACGTACCACTCGGTCCGGGCCCATCTGAAGCGTCTGTTCAAGGATGCCCACGTCCGCAGCCGCCTGCACCTGATGCAGACGTGCTGGTCCTTCAACGGCGTAGCCCGTGACAGTGCGATTCGCGAGAAGCTGCTCGCCGCCGCGACCTGACACACCCCATGCCGCCTCGGCGGCGTACCCTTCGCTCGATGGGCACTGCACGCGAATCCCCCGCAGCCCGAGTGCACTTGGTGCAGCTCGATATCGCGTGGGAAGACAAGCAGGCCAACCACGAACGCATCACGCAGCTGGTCCACGCCGCTGCGCCCGCGGCTGGCGACCTTGTCGTGCTGCCCGAGATGTTCGACACGGGCTTCTCGCTGCGCGTCGCGAAGACGGGGCGTGATCCCGACGTTTCGATCGCGTTCTTGCGGCATCTGGCGACATCGCACGGCGTGACCGTGGTCGGCGGGATCACGGTGCGTCAGGAGAGCGGCAGGGGGCTCAACCGGGCGATGGTCATCGGACCCGACGGCGAGACGCGCTGCACCTACGACAAGGTGCACCCCTTCTCATTCGGGCGTGAGCAGGAGCGCTTCGATGGAGGGGGCGAGGCGGGGGTGACGTGGGCGTGGGAGCAGGCGGGGGTGCAGGCGTGCCCCGTGGTGTGCTACGACCTGCGATTCCCGGAGCTCTTTCGGGCTGGGCTGGATCGTGGTGCCGAGGCCTTCGTGGTCATCGCCAACTGGCCCGAGGCGCGTCGGGAGCACTGGCGTGCTCTGGTGATCTCCCGCGCGATCGAGAATCAGGCGTATGTGATCGCCGTGAATCGGTGCGGGACGGATCCGCACCTGGCCTATGCCGGCGGCTCACTTGCCGTGGATCCCCAGGGGCAGGTTCTGGTGGAGGCAGATGGCCATGCGGGCATCTGGGCGGCAGGCGTCGAGCAGGCGGCTGTCCGAGGCTGGCGTCAGGCCTTTCCGGCATGGCAGGACAGGCGCGTTGGTCCGGATGGGCGGATCACCCCGGAACGGCCTGTGACGGGCTTGAGGGGAGAAAATCAGGGCGGTGTCGCTGCTGAGCGTTGACCGAGGCAGGATTCCTGCTATGTTGATGACGTTGAGTCGTCCTGTCTTTGTTGAGAGACAGGCCGATGGCCCGGAGGGCCGAAAAAGAGGGTAGGGAAGCGTCCCTATCGACAATTAGCTGACTCCTCCGTGGTTGGCCGCTGCGATCTGGTGCAATGCCGTTTGCTCGGTCCATGAATTGCCACGGATTCCCTGTGCTCACTTCGTCGGTGGTAAATCATCGGCGAAGTGATTCCACCTGCGGGTGGATGGGTTTGACGAAGGACGGGGGAGCCTTCCTCAGGCCCGGACAAACGTTTGCCGCCCATGCAGGCGGCGTGCGACGTCCGGATTCCAGCATTTGTTGCTGGAGGCCCGGCTTGTCGCCGTTTTGCCCTTGACACAATTGAGGTCCGCTGTACTCTGTGCGTGTTGACGGTGCGGCACAGGGGCACCGTTTCATAGCGTCACGCTATGCGAGGACGCGCAGGACGCTCGGCTGCACCCCGGGACGTCCTGCTTGGGAAACCTGGTTTCCGTCAAGCTGCCACTTGAGGAGTCACGCCTCGGCCCCGTTCGCGCGGGGTCGAGGCGTTTTTGGATCGTTTGATTTCGAGGGGCGGCCTCGTCAGCCCTGCCCTGCGACGCGGTCAACCTCATCGAGGGACGTGATGCCCCGGGCGGCCAGCAGCCAGCCAGCCTGCCGCAACGTTGTGAAGACGCCCTGCTCGATGCACTTGCGCATCGACTGGATGGTCGGGTTGTGAAGCACGATGTCGCGCAGCTCATCGTTGAAGTCGAGCATCTCGAAGAGGGCTCGGCGACCGCGATAGCCCGTGCGCAGGCAGGTGGCGCACCCTGTCGCTGCGAAGACCTGAGCTCGTCCCTCGAGGAATCGGCCCATGCGTGAAGACTGGCCTGGTGAGACTCGGACGGGGCGTTTGCAGTCGTCGCAGAGCACCCGGACCAGGCGCTGTGCCAGGATCAGGTCGAGGGCATTGGCCACGAGATATCGCTCGACGCCGAGGTCGAGGAGACGAAAGACGGCTCCGATGGTGTCCTTGGCGTGCACGGTGGAGAAGACGACGTGGCCCGTCATCGCTGCCTGCATGGTGACGCGGGCGGTCTCGTCGTCGCGGATCTCGCCGACGAGGATGACGTCCGGGTCCTGGCGCAGGACGGATCGCAGCACCTCGCCGAACCCAGCCTCCGCCGCGGCTGGGATCTGGGTGACGTTGTCGATGTGGTACTCGACGGGGTCCTCGATGGTGACCACATTGCGGGCCTGCCGATCGAGCTCTCGCAGGGCGTTGTAGAGGGTGGTGGTCTTGCCGGAGCCGGTGGGGCCGGCCGCCAGCAGCAGCCCTGTGTCCTGCTCGCAGACGGACTGGATTCGTCGTTGCATGTACGCCGGCATCTGCAGGTCCGTGAGGTTCTGCGGGGCAACCCGTGAATCGAGGACCCGCAGCACCAGCTTCTGTCCGTGCACGGTGGGGGTGAGGCTGGCGCGGAAGTCGATGCGGCGGCCCGCCTGCATCACGGTGAAGGACCCGTCCTGCAGTGCGTCGCGTCCTGCCTGCTTCATCTGGCATGCCGTTCGGATCAGGCCGTTGACCAGGTCGCCGACACTGTTGGGCAGTTCGACGATGGGCACCATCTGTCCATCGACGCGCATGCGCACTGCGATGACACTGCCCTTGGGCTCACAGTGGATGTCGGTCGCTCGCGTGGCAGCCGCTGTCTCCAGCAGCAGGCGGACGGCGACCGGGCCGTCGCTGTCGCTGTCGAGCTCGTGGACACCCGGGGAGGCGCCTCGCATGAGCTCAACAGCGACAGCGACGGCCCGGTCGCCGTCCGCCTGCTGCTGGAGACAGCGGCTGCCACGCGAGCGACCGACATCCACTGTGAGCCCAAGGGCAGTGTCATCGCAGTGCGCATGCGCGT
>JBCBTA010000343.1:0-3730 GCA_039818905.1 Planctomycetota bacterium | reverse complement strand
TCCAGAACGACATGTTCGATGTCGGCGCCGATCTGTGTGTCCCGGTCGCAGCCGATGAGCCGGAGGGGAAGGCTCTACGCGTCGTGGAAGCCCAGGTCACGGCTCTCGAGGCGCTCATCGACGAGTACAACGAGAAGCTCGCCCCCCTCAACTCATTCGTCCTTCCGAGCGGAACACCGCTGGCAGCCCAGTTCCACCTCGCGCGCACCGTTGTCCGCCGGGCGGAGCGGTGCACGGCGCGTCTCGCCGAGGCGCAGCCTGAGTCAACCAGCCCGAAGGCCCTGATCTACCTGAACAGGCTGAGCGATCTGCTGTTCGTCTTGGCCCGGGTGGCCAACGGGTGGGGGGATGAGGACGTGCTCTGGGAACCGGGCGCGAACAGGTGACCGTCAGCGTCACGGCCGAGTTTCGGGAGGAGTTCGAGGCCGAGCGGTCCGCGTGGCTGCGGCGCCGGTTCCTCTGGTACACCGGCCTCGCCGGGGGCTTCCTGATTCTGACGTCGCTGATCTCCTCCGTTGTTGCAGTGCTGCTGTACCTCGGCGTTGATCTCACGGCATCGCAGCCACCACCGGAAGCTGCCGTGCCGGCCACGATCAGCACCGCGTTCTCGTGGGTCTCGGCGATGCTCTTCGTCAGCGCGTTCGCGCGCGTCAGGCGCGTCTCGCTTCCGTCGCGCGAATCGCTGCTGCGGATCATCACCTGGGTCATCGTGCTGGCAGGCGTCGTGAAGGCAGGGCAGATCCCGTTCAATCGGCAGGTTGAAGTGCTGATCAATCCACAAGCCCAGGACATGGGCGCCGGATCTGAGTGGATGTTCAGCGTCGCCGTGCTGCACCTGGTCGCGTCACTGTTCATTCCATGGACGCCGCGCGAGGCGCTCAAGCCGATCATTCCGCTCTTCATCGTTGGATCCGTCATCGTGTTGCTGCAGTCGGAGCCCTGGTGGCTGAAGGTCGTCATTCTGACGGTCACGCCGCTCATTGGTGCTCCAGGCCTTCTGATCGCTGGCCTGCGTCAGAATCGATTCCGGTCCAGATTCTTCTTTCGTGCCCTGCGCTCACGCTACGGCGAGATGAAGCGCGAACTGGTCGATGCCCAGCGCATCCATGAGGACCTGTTTCCCGAGCCGGTCCGCGAAGGGCCATTCCGCGTTGAGTACTGCTACGAGCCGATGCGGCAGATTGGCGGAGACTACCTGTTCATGCGCGAGGCGGTGCTGGAGGAGGGCGCCAAGCCGGTGCTCGACGTTGTCCTTGTGGACGTCACAGGCCACGGCATCTCGGCGGCACTTGCGGTCAACCGGCTGCATGGCGAGATCACGCGCGAGTATGGCGCTGATCCGAAGGCCTCTCCGGGAGATCTGCTCAAGGGGCTGAACGCGTACCTGAACTATTCGCTCGCCGTACATAGCGTCTATGCGACCGCGGCGTGCTTCCGCTTCGATCCCAACGCAGGGACGGTTCGCTGGGCGAACGCCGGGCATCCGCCTGCATTCCTGCGCACGGCGGATGGACGTATTGACCGACTGCCTTCGACGACGTTCCTGCTCGGCGTCTGCCGCGCCGATGACTTCATCCCCAACGAGCAGGAGATGCAGTTCGTGCCCGGCGACGTTCTGATCTCGTACACCGACGGGGCAACGGAGGCGGTCGGGCGGGACGGACGGATGCTGCGCGTCGATGGTATTCAGAAGCTGGTCGCATCCGTCGATGCGAAGGCGGGTGCGTGGGCGAAGTCGATGTTCGAGACCATCGCCGACTTCCGCGACGGTGCGGGCAAGGATGACATGCTCATCGTGGAGGTCGCCCGGCCCGTTGGATCTCAGCGATCGGAGACGACCTCGCCTGCGCAGACCACGACATCCACAGGATCGCCGCCAAACTCGTAGCCGAGCAGACGCTCATCCGTATGGCGGAGCAGCACGAGATCGGCTCGTCGGCCGATGGAGATGCTGCCGCGATCGTGCAGACCGAGCAGGGCGGCGGCGTTCAGCGTGCATGCCGTGATCGCTTCCGCCGCGGTGATTCCGAGGTGCCGCGTCGCCAGGGCGATGGCCATCGGCATCGAGGCGCACGGGGCTGAGCCGGGATTGTTGTTCGTCGCAATGACCAGTGCGCCACCAGCGTCGATGAAGCTGCGGCCGTCGCCATACCGGCCATCGACATGAAAACCCGAGCAGGGCAGTATGACACCGAATGTCTTCGACGCCGCGACACGGGCAAGGACATCGAGTGAGGTTGCCTCGAGATGATCAACGCTGAGAACGCTGTGCTCGATGGCCCACTCGGTCATGCCGAGTGCGTTGAACTGATCGGTATGCACGCGGACGGGATGGCCGAGTTCACTGGCACGCTCGAACAGCCGCACGCACTCCTTCAGTGACCACGCGCCCTGTTCGCAATAGGCATCAACGGGGATGCCGGGAAACTCGGCATGCACGGCATCGAGCGTCTCATTGATTGTCTGCTCGATAAACATGGCGTGGTCGATGTCGGGGTCCAGTGCATGACCAACGCACGCCGTCATGGCCACGTGCCCCGGCCAGTCGGTCGCGACCTCGGCGATGGCCCTGAGCATCTTCAGCTCGTCCGCGGTGGACAGGCCGTAGCCGGACTTCACTTCGACGGCCGTCGTCCCCTCACGGAGCATCCCATGAAGCCGAAGGTGCAGATCCCGTGCGAGCTGCTGCTGCGTTGCCGCTCGGACCGCGCGAACGGTGGACATGATGCCGCCACCAGACTCCAGCACTTCGAGATACGTCGCGCCTCTCTGCTTGAGCTCCCACTCGTCGAGCCGCTCGCCCGCCCAGCACGCGTGGGTGTGGGCGTCGATGAACGCGGGCATCAGGACGCGTCCTGCGGCGTCGATGACACGCTCATCGTCCTCGGAGGCAAGACCCTGCCCGACTTCGACAATGCGGTCGTCATCGATGCGGACATCCATGTCGTCGCACGCACCAAGATCCACGGGGCCACGGTGGGGAGATGCCCCTGGCATCGTCAGGACACGGGCTGACCGAATGAGCAGGCTCATGCGATGCGGGACTCGAAGGCCGCGGCGAACGTCAAGAAGAGCAGCGCAGCGAGACGGGTAGTTCGTGCATCGACATCGTGCGGCGGACTGAGTTCCATGATGTCGAAGTGTCGCACCTGCGCGCGTCGGCCAGCACGGTCAGCCCACCACAGGGCGTTCTCGACGGAAAGGCCATGCACATTGGGCGCGCTGACCCCCGGGGCGGCGGACGCGTCGATGCCATCCAGATCGATGGAGACGAATCCGGGGCCGAAGGATGCATCAACCGGTCCGAAGGCGGCCTGCATGGCTGCGGATGCCGCGGCTGCCGTCGTCGCGTCGGATCGCTCCACGGCGAGCCCGCCCACCTCACGGAGCCACTGCAGGTGCGCACGGCTGTTGGCAAAGCGGCCGAGACCAAACTCGACGAAGCGCGACGGCTGCAGGTAGCCACCCTCGATCAGGCTTCGAAAGGGCATGCCGGAACCGACCTGCTCGCGCACGTCGAGGTGGGCATCGACATTGACTCCGCCGACGCTTGTGGTCTCATGCTTCGCGAGCGCACGGACAGAGGCGAAGGTCAGGTCGTGGCCACCTCCGATGCAAACCGGAACGATGCCGCGGCGGTGGAGTTCCGCGCAGGCTTCGGTGACTCTGTCGTGTGTTGCGTGCAGCGTGGATTCCGACGATGACTGCGCATCCGCCTGAACGACATCAC
>JBCBTA010000342.1:0-3737 GCA_039818905.1 Planctomycetota bacterium | reverse complement strand
CTTCGCCGTCTGCCGCGAGGGTACGTACGAGAAGGCGACGGCGAAGTCGTGGTGCTCTTCCTGACCATCCATGTGCACGGAGAAGGTCAGGTACTTGCTGGGCTTGAACAGGCCCTCTTCGAGCTTCTGCTTGAGCAGGATGGCATTGGTGCACAGGTAGATGTACTTCCGGCGCGCGATCAGCCCCTCGACGATGCGCTTGATGTCCGGATGCAGCAGCGGCTCGCCGCCGGGGATGGAGACCATCGGAGCGCCGCACTCATCCACGGCGCGCATGCAATCCTCGTAGCTGAGGTCGCGCTTGAGGATGTGGGCCGGATACTGAATCTTGCCGCAGCCCGCGCAGGCGAGATTGCAGCGGAACAGTGGCTCGAGCATGAGCACGAGCGGGTACCGCTTGTTGCCGCGCAGTCGCTGTCCCAGCACGTAGCTGGCGACGGTGTACATCTGGCTGATGGGAACGCCCATGCGATCTCCTGGTGTCCGGCCGGAATCCGACGCACGAACCGCCGTGACGTGTCCCACGGCGGGGTTGCGGATGCTAACGATCTCGGGGCATCGAGGCCAACGGGGTTGGGAATTCCGGATATGCGGTGTCAGGCCCCAGGAAGACACGGAAGCCCCCGCGAAATGGAGGGATGCGCGATCCCCGGCCGATGGACCTCCGTAGCATCCCCGTCCCCCTCCTGGAGCCACGCGGCAGGGGTCGGGGCTGAGAGATGACATGGCAGAGCTGGATCGCAGAACGGATGAAGTGCTCGTCGATGACTATCTCGACGGAGACGTTGCTGCGTTCAAGGTCCTCATCGAGCGCTACCACGACCAGTTGCTGCGATTTCTCATTCGCCTGATGGGTGGGCGAGCGGCGGCGGAGGACGTCTTCCAGGAAGCGTTCCTTCAGGTGCATCAGTCGCTGGATCAGTTCGACACCAGCCGCCGGTTCAAGCCTTGGTTGTTCACCATCGCTGCCAACAAGGGGCGTGATGCGCTGCGCCGGAAGCAGCGCCGTCCGACCGTCTCCCTGTCGGCCCAGATCGATGATTCCGGACGCTCCTTTGTGGATCTGATGGAGATCGACGTCCCGGACGTCGCCTCCGGGATGGAGCAGGCGGAGCTGAGCGAGATGGTGCAGCAGGCGGTGGACATGCTCAGTCCGCGGCTGCGGGAGGTGCTTCTGCTCGCCTACTTCCAGAAGATGAGCTACGCCCAGATTGCTGAGGTCTGCGGCATCCCGCTTGGGACGGTGAAGAGCCGTCTCCACTCCGCGGTGGCCTCCTTCGCCAAGGCGTGGCAGGAGCAGCAGGCCCGGCGCGAGAAGTCCGATACGGAAGATTCCGGAAGAAGTGCCGCGAGCGGTGAACACGGCTGAGGCATGGGGCGTACCACCCAGCGATGGACGACCAAGACCACATTGATCCCCTCCTTTCCCCTGAAGACATTGCGGCCGTCGATGCCGTGGTGGAGTCGGGGGGTTCCCTTCCAGCGGGCCCGGGCGCGACGTCCGACCGCGCCCGGGCGGTCGCCACATTGCTGGCGACGCTCGAGGTGCCCGCTGAAGCAGATGACATCTCCCACCGTGAGCTTCTGGTCAACGTGACATACGCACGCGTCCTGCGCGACCGCGACGAAGCGGCCGCCGGGCGCATCTCTCCTGTCGAGACCACGGGCCCCTCTCTCTCCGACGCCGATATCGCGGCGATCGATCGGCTCGAGGCCTCGGAGTGGCGCAGCGCGGACGAACGGTCCGCCGCGGCGTCGCAGCTCCTCTCTCTCCTCGGGGCACCGGCTCCCGGTGCCTCCCCCACGCTTGTGGATTCGACGCTTGAGCGCATCCGCGCGGACCTTGATGCGCAGCGGATGCGCTTCAGGCTCGATCCCGCAGAGGAGCAGGATCTTGCGCAACGCCGGCGCACTTTCCGCCTAGCGGATTTCGGCGCCATCGCAGCCATCCTCCTGATTGGCTTCGGCATCCTCATGCCGGTGCTTGACGGCATGCGGGCCGAGACGCGCATCGCCGTCAATGCTGGGCGCATGGCCCAGGCGGGGCTGGGCATGGGCCTCTTCGCCGCGGACCATGACGATCGTCTGCCCGCAGCCCACGACTCCGGCCTCAGCGGTCGGTGGTGGGAAGTCGGCAATGCTGACGAGTCGCACTCGGCCCATCTCTACTCGCTGGCCCGTCTGGGCTACGTGGGGATCGAGTCCCTGGCGTCACCCGGCAATGTCTTCGCCCCGACGCGGATCGTGGACCCCCAGGCTCGCGACTGGCGCTCGTCCCGTGAACTCTCCTACAGCTACCGCATCTTCGACGGTGCTGCTCCCCGCATCGGTGTGCAGCAGCCGTCGATCGTGATGTCCGACCGGTCTCCGCTGGTGCAGCGCCTCAGCAGGGGCGAGTCGGCCGATCCGATGGAACGGTCTCCGAACCACGGCGGTCGTGGCCAGCACGTGCTGGTGAGCGATGGCCGGGTGCGGTTCCTCGAGCAGCCCATCATCGGCAATGACCTTCTCTGGCTGCCCAAGGCGGCCGAGGTGCAGGGCTCGGGCATCTGGCGCCGCCAGGCCCCCGCCGGCCCGGGCGACGCCTTCATGGGCCCGTAAGCCGCGCCACCCGATGGCCTTGCCTGCGGCGGTGGTCGGCGATACACTCCGCGGCTCGCGCCGACGCGGATGGGCCGCAGTGGCGTTCTCCGGATAGGACTGAAACGATGCCGAAGAACAAGCCCCACAAGGGCCTGTTGAAGCGGGTTCGCATCACGAAGACCGGCAAGGTCCGACATGCGACGGCTGGCTTCAAGCACCTTCGTTCGCACAAGCCGAGCAAGCGACTCCGCGCGATGCGCAAGGGCTCCGTGATGGATGCCTCGGACGTTCGCCGCATCTCGAAGCTGCTGTTCCGTCGCCTTCGCGGCGCCAGCCAGCCGCGCTCGTCGATGCGCCGCAGCCCGTCCCCGGAAGAGCGTCGCGCCGCTCGCGAGGCCGCGCGTCAGGCCGTGAAGTCAGAGAGCTGAATTTCGTTTCCGCATCGTCGTCCGGGCTCTAAGCCGATCCGAGCCGGATCGCCCCGTCCGACCCAGCAGGAGGCATATCCATGCCCCGTGTCCGCAAGAGCACGCCTCGCCGCCGCAAGCACAAGCGCATCCTCAAGGAAGCGCGCGGCTACTACGGAACAAAGTCGCGTCACTATCAGCAGGCAAAGGTCGCCCTGACCCGCGCCGGCGCGTTCGCGTGGCGCGATCGTCGCGCACGCAAGCGTGACATGCGCCGCCTGTGGATCACCCGCATCACCGCGGCGTGCCGCATGCGCGGGACGCGCTACTCGCTGTTCATGAATGGCCTCAAGCTCTCCGGCATCATGCTCAATCGCAAGATGCTCAGCGAGATTGCCATCCATGATCCCGCCGCGTTCGATTCGCTGGTCGAGTCTGCCGTCAAGGCATCGACCGCGACGCCCGCGAAGAACTCCTGAACCGGTTTATGCGGCCGTTGTCGCTCGAGGTGTCCCGACGGAGACCTCGATGTCGCATGCGCCCTCCTCAGGCCCAGGCGTCGGACGGACGTGCTGATCACGTAGGCCCGGACCACCCAGCAGGCGGACGCCGAGTGCCGGCGTGCTTGCCGGGAGAATGAACGTATCGAGGTCGAGCCCGAGGGCCGCCGCCGCGGCGCGGTAGCCGCTGCGCGTGGCTCCTTCCATCGTCGCCGGCCAGCCCGTCTGCACGAAGTCGCCGGCCAGG
>JBCBTA010000341.1:0-3737 GCA_039818905.1 Planctomycetota bacterium | reverse complement strand
TTGCCGGGACCATCACATCGCTTGATGGTGAAGCGGACCGTGCGAGCGGTGGGAATGGAGTTGTCTGCAATCATCGTTGATCACTTCCGAAACTGAGAGAGTGTCGAAACCATCAGTGCGACGCCGCGGCGGGCTGCTTCGCCTCGGTCTTTTTGGGACTGGCGTCCGTCTTGCCATAGGTGCGGGCACGGAGCTGCACGAGCGAGGAGTCCACGTCCTGCCAGGACAGGCTGCAGGAGCCTGAAGCCATGTCGTACGCGCCGACGCATGTCTTGTGGAAGCGCTCGTCATTCCGCTCGGGGAAATCGAGTCGATAGTGCGAGCCGCGGCTTTCCTCGCGGGCGAGGCTGGCTCGGGCCACGAGGTCGGCCAGAACGAGCATGTCACCGACGGCGCGGCTGAAACTGAGGCTCTGGTTGGTCCAGGCGGCGCTATCTGAGAGACGCACGTCGGCGTAGCGCTGGCGAAGCTCGTCGATCTTCGTGATCGTCTGTTGCAGGCGCTCACCGGTCTTGACGACGGTGCATGCTGCGGTCATCTCTTCACCCATCTCGTGGGCGATGACGTAGGGGTTGGTCGTCTCATCGAGGCTGGCGCCGTCCTTGGGGACGGAGTTGATGAGCCGATCCATCTTGGCCTGCTCAGCCTGCACGACCTCGTCGTAGACGCCGGTCGGAAGAGTTGAGGCGCTGCGATCGGCGCCGACGACATCGCGAATGTAGTTGACGACGCTCGCTCCGTTGAACAGGCCGTCGAAGATGCACGACAACAGGGCGTTGGCGCCGAGACGGGTCGCACCGTGATACGCGAAGTTGACCTCACCGAAGGCATAGAGCCCCGGGATGTTGGTCATCATGTTGTTCGGGGCACCGGGGAGCATGCCACGGCCGGGCTCGGCGTCCACTGGAGGCGCCTGGTGCGGCTTGTGTTCGCCGTGGGGCGTCCCAGGTGCGTAGGACCCGCGGGTGTACTGCGTCCACACGCCACCCATCGAGTAGTGGACGGTCGGGAAGATCTTCATGGGTGTGAAGCGCGGGTTGTCGCCCACGAACTTCTCGTAGATCTCCATGATTCCGCCGAGCTTCTCGGTGAGGTACTCCGGGTCCTTGTGGGTGAGGTCCAGGTAGACCATGTTCCCGCCACCGATACCCATGCCCTGGTTGACGCAGACGTCGAAGATCTCGCGTGTGGCGATGTCGCGAGGAACGAGGTTGCCGTACTTCGGATACTTCTCTTCAAGGAAGTACCAGCGATGATCCTCGGGGATATCGATCGGGTTCCGCGCGTCGCCTGCGGTGCGCGGCACCCAGACGCGACCACCCTCGCCTCGGGCCGACTCGGACATGAGGCGGCACTTGTCCGCACCGGGAATGGCGGTGGGGTGCACCTGGATCATCTCGGCGTTGGCGTACCAGGCGCCCGCTTCATAGCAGCGAGCGGCTGCGGCGCCGTTACACATGACCGAGTTGGTGGACTTGCCGAAGACAAGACCGGGGCCGCCGGTGGCCATCACGACGGCATCGCCTCGGAAGGCACGAATCTGCATGGTGCGCAGATCCTGTGCGACGATCCCGACGCAGCGTCGGTCATCGCCCTCGCCTTCCATGACGGGCCAGAGGAACTCCCAATACTCGTACTTGGTGACCTTGCCCTCGGCCTCGAAGCGTCGGACCTGCTCGTCGAGTGCGTAAAGGAGCTGTTGCCCGGTGGTTGCCCCAGAGAAGTGTGTTCGCTTGAAGAGCGAGCCACCGAAGAGGCGGAGATCGCGGAAGCCTTCAGACGTCCGGTTGAAGGGCACGCCCATGCGATCGAGAAGATCGATGATCCGAGGCGCCCAGTTGCACATCTCGAGGACTGGATGCTGATCGGCGAGGAAATCCCCGCCGTAGATCGTCTCGTCGAAGTGCTGGTACTCGGAGTAGCCCTGCTGCCGCGCGATGTCGTTGCAGGCGTTGATGCCGCCTTGCGCGCACACGGAGTGTGACCGCTTGACGGGAACGAGCGAGAAGATATCGACGGGGACGCCGGATTCGGCAACACGGACAGCCGCGGCGAGTCCAGCGAGTCCACCACCGACGATGACGACGCGTTGATCGGTGCTCACGGTGCGATCCCTTCGTCAGTTCCGCGTGCGACCTGCTCGTATGTGTTCGACATCGGAGGATCGGTCGATTCGACGATGTCCTGTTCCATGGACGTTGATTCGCCCTGCCGCATCATTTCTTCGGTCTGCCGCGCGTTGTCGTAATCGAGTGTTGCGAAGCCGATGACGGCTGCCCACGCAGCACCCATGAGGGCCATCCCGATGCCGGCACAGACGTAACCCCACCTGCGCTGTGCGGTTTCCGAGATGGTCACACCCCAGGTGATCGCGGCGGTCCATAGTCCGTTGGCAAAGTGGAAGACCAACAGCGTCACGCCGAGCATGTAGAAGAGCGAGACGACGATACCGCCGGCAGTCATGCCCTCGGTCCCGCCTTGCAGGGATGCCGCCAGCGTGGATGCGGCATACTCGGCCGACCACTTGGTGCCGCCGGGGACCAGGAAGGTCCAGCCCCAGCGCAGGGTGGCGACGTGGTAGAAGATGAACAGCACACCGACGTAGCCACTGATGCGCTGCAGGGTGTATCGCCAGTTGCCCTGATACTTGTACTGTCCGGTGTTGCCCTTGCCGGTCGTGGCGTAGTACACGCCGAGGATCGAGTGGAAGGCGATGGGCAGCCACAGCCCAAAGATCTCGAGCAGCAGCAGCGCCGGCAGGCTGTGAATGAAGTTCACTTCATGCTGGAACGTCTCGACGCCAGCGTGTGCGCCTTCGCCATGGCTCTTGTTGACGAGTCCCCAGACGACGGACGCGTTGGTCACCAGGTGAAACAGCAGGAAGACGCCGATCGGAAAGACGCCTGAGAGGCTGTGAAGTCGTCGGAGAAGGAAGTGGTGCTGCTGCATCGGGCCGTTGGCCACGGCGTCGCTCCTTGCGCTCGAAGGTGAGGGATGTCAGGCCTCCGGGGTTCCCGGAGTTGGGGGTGGTGCTGCGCCCTGCTGCTGCGCGATCATCTGCGCCAGTTCCACGAAGCGTGTGCGAAGCTCATGCAGGACGCCGGTGAGCTCCTTGTCCTCCTCCTCGGCTAGGTTGCCCTTGGTCTTCTCCTGCAGGATGGCGAGGAGATCAATCATGTGGCGGGCGTACTCGGGGTCGAAGACCGCCTGACCAGTCTGCCGATCGGCGATGCCACCCATGTACATGATGGCCTGCGTGGCAAGCATGCCGATGAGCGAACGGAAGTCCGCTGGCGGCAGCTGGCCGGCCTGCGGGGCTGGCTCGGCCTTCTCCTCGGCTTCCGCGAGCCGCTCCTTCTCGGCCTGCGCCTGGCTCTTCCAGTCAGAGTCAATGATGATCTTGGGAGTCTCTTCCTCGCCTGCCATGCGCTTCCTTTCAATCATTCGACGGGGCCTGCACCTCGCCTGTGAGAGTGTAAGCGGGGCGGCCGATGGTGGCGAGCGAGATACGATGGCGGGGAGGCAGTTTCGCCGATGACCTGCAGGAGGCCGATCATGGAAGACAGGACTACATCCCTGCTGCTCGCCTTGGCCATTGTGTGCACGGCGGGATGCGCGTCATCGGACGAACCGAAGCGCGCAGTGGTGACCGCGGAGGACTTCGTCGGTTCCGGCACCCCACCGGCGCCGGTTCGCGCCCTGCCGCCGCGCGCCGACTCCTCCGGCTCGAGGCGCGG
>JBCBTA010000340.1:0-3748 GCA_039818905.1 Planctomycetota bacterium | reverse complement strand
CTCGCTTGGTGGTGCGCAAGCCGATCATGTCGCGATAGAAGGCAAAGACGCCCGTATAGGTCTGTTTGTGCGACCAGTCGATCTTCTCGACCTCCCAGCGAGCGCTGTTCGCCAACTCGAGTTGCAACGTCACGCACGTCAACGACGCCGCCGATGTACTCGCCTTCGAACGCTTCGGCAACGACGGCCGCTCCTACGTCATCGTTGCCAACTTCTCCAACACAGACTTCGACGAATACCGCATCGGCCTGCCTCGATCGGGGCGCTGGGGTGTCGTCATCAACTCGGAGGACACGCGCTATCAGGGCACGGGCTTTGGCGTGCAGCCGGGCTACGTACCGATCGTCGCCGAGCAGCTGGACGGCCAGCAGCATCACGTCGTTCTGGCACTGCCGGCCCACGGCATGCTGGTCCTCCAGCACGATCCCGAATTTATCGAGGGCACCGTCGAGCTGTGCATTGCCGATATCGATATCGATCGCCAGACGGCACTGTCCGATTTCTCGATCCTCGCGCAGAACTTCGGGACGCAGTCCGGCGCCGCGCACGCCGACGGCGACCTCGACGGCGACGGTGCCGTTTCCCTGGGCGACTTCTCACTCATGGCCGGCGACTTCGGCTGCCAGGGCAGCTGAAACGGCCCCGACGGGGCCTCGGGGTGCCGCCAGGTCCTGGTCAGGCCACTCCTCAGGAAACCACGCTGAATCCGGTATTGCCGGCGCAGCGAACCCCCGGTCGATGGAACGCAGCACACCAATCCCGCACGATCGACTTGCTGATGCAGCCGACGCGATCGTCAATGTGTTGTTTGAGATCAGCGGCGGCGCACTTCCCATGATCTCCTCCCAGTGCATCGAGCCGGTGCGACAATCGTCCAGCCTCGATGACTTCACGGACGCCGAGTTGCGCGAAGCGGAAGCCTTCCTCGTGCGGCTCGGGCTGCTCGGCTCAGTGGACCATCGCATGCGGTTCGACGACTGAGCTCGCATTGTTCTCTCCGTTGAACAAAGCGACAACGACGGTCTGGTCGTCCTCCGGCTCAACTACTCGGCCACGTCCTGCAGCGCGGCCGCCCGGCGTCCGAGTGGTCCCACTGCGCAGGCGTCTCCGTGGCGGCGAGACTCCGCAGTGCGCGCACCGACCCAGAATGACGCATCTGATGCAGCCAGCAGGTAGAGTCTCATCGGCCAACCCACTCACGCGAGGACGTGTCGATGATCAAGCTTGTCATGTGTCTCCGCCGCAAACCCGGCATGACCCGAGCACAGTTCCTGGAGTACTGGCGGACGCAGCACGCCCCACTGTTCATGCAGTTCGCCGATGTCTTCGGAACCAAGAAGTACGTGCAGGATTACACGCTCGATTCACCGCTGAACAGGGCGATGCAGACATCACGCAGCATGCTGGAGGAGTACGACGGCATCGCACATGTCTGGTTCGAATCGGAGGAGGCACTGGTCGCGGCGATGAGCTCGCCGGAAGGGCAGGAGCTGAGTGCGCGGCTGCTGGAGGATGAGTCAAACTTCATCGACCACACGCGCTCAACAGCGTTCCTCGTCGAGGAGCATGACTTCGACGAGTAACGTCAGCACCGCGTGGAGACGAGGACGACCGACTTGCCTTCGATGTGCGACGTTGGTCCCCTGCGTGTTTCGACAACGTTGTCGGCGCGAGCCGCGGCACGCTGGTCCGCCAACATCTCGCCAAAGACATGCGTCGGATCGCTGCCCCAGAGGTCGTGCACTTTGATGGAGTACCCGATGAGCGTTGCGCCGCGATCGGCCTGGGTGATGGCGTCTTGCATGCCGGGAGTGTTCCACGCCATGACGATCGTTCCGACAGGCACCACAATGTCACGACAGCTTGTCCACCATCACACTGGAGCCCGAACAACCGGCCAGGGCCGGCCGCGGGTAGCATGTCGTCATGGTCGGATTGGACGAGGCAGCCGGGGGGCCGGATCACGGACCCGATGAGGGGGACGCCACGCTTCTGCTCGCTCGACTGGAGCAGGGCGAGGAGAGCGCAGCCGAGGAACTGCTTCCTCTGGTGTACGCGCAGCTCCGCGCGATCGCCGGGAGCTACTTTCGCGGCCAGCGCGGCGATCACACGCTGCAACCGACGGCACTGGTGCATGAGGCATACATCAAGCTGGTCCGCGCCAGCGACCAGGCGTGGAACGACAGCGCGCACTTCTGCGCAGTTGCCGCAACAGCGATGCGTCAGATCCTGCAGGATCATGCATCGGCGAAGCGCGCCCTCAAGCGCGGTGGACCCGATGCACACAAGGCTGATCTGGACGTTGATCACCTGACGACACCCTCGGGCGCACAGAACATCGACGTCGTGGATCTGGACGACGCCCTGCGCCGACTGACCGAGCTGGACCCGCGCCAGGCACGGATCATCGAGCTGTGGTTCTTCGGTGGCCTGTCCGTCGAACGTGTTGCGGAGGTCCTGGATGTGTCTTCACGGACCGTGAAGCGCGAGTGGCGAAAGGCGCGGGCTTGGCTCAAGGTGGAACTGGCGGGGGACTTCGCATGACATCACGCAAGACCTTTGATCGTGCGATGGCGATCTTCGACGAGCTCTGCGATCTGCCGCAGGACGAGCGGCAGTCGCTGCTCGAGCAGCGATGCGGCGATGATTCCGAGCTGCGGGCCCGCGTCGAGCAGATGCTCGAGCACGATGTGCCCGAGGACGCCACCGGGTGGGGCGACGACAAGGGCGGCGGCGCGGTGATGCTCGCCGCGAGCATGGCCGATGACCTGCACGGCCCCCTGCCGTCACGAATCGGTCGCTACGCGATCATCCGCGAGGTTGGCCACGGTGGCATGGGTGTCGTCTACGAGGCGGAGCAGGAGAACCCCAGACGTCGTGTCGCGCTGAAGGTCATGCGCCAGGGCATCACGACGCGGCAGATGCTGCGCCGGTTCCAACACGAGGTGCACGTCCTCGGACGGCTCGACCATCACGGCATCGCGCAGATCTACGATGCGGACGCCGAGACCATCGACGGGACCGCCCGGCCGTACTTCATCATGGAGTTTATCGAGGGACCGACACTCGACGCGCACGTGCGCGACAGCGGGCTCACGCATCGACAGACGCTCGAGCTCATGGCGCGCGTGTGCGATGCGGTGCACCACGCCCATCAGAAGGGTGTGATGCATCGTGATCTGAAACCGAGCAACGTGCTTGTGAAGCAGGAGTCCACCGCAACGAGCGAGCATGGCTCGACCGTGGTCGATGCCATCGGACAGCCCAAGATCCTCGACTTCGGCATCGCCCGGGCCACCGACGCCGACATGCAGATGACCACACTGCAAACGAACGTCGGACAGATCATCGGAACGCTGTCGTACATGAGCCCGGAGCAGTTGTCGGGCGATCCCGCCCGGCTGGACACGCGATGCGACGTCTATGCCCTTGGCGTAATGCTGTATCGGGTTCTGGCTGGGCAGCTGCCGCACGATCTCGCGGGCAAACCAATCCCGGAGGTTGCGCGGATCGTCTCGGAGCAGGAACCGGCCAGGCTGGGCTCCCTCAATCCCGCGCTGCGCGGCGACATCGAGACCATCGTCGGCAAGGCCATGGAAAAGGATGTTGCGCGACGATACGCCTCCGCCGCGGAGCTTGCCGACGACATCCGCCGCTGCCTCCGCCGCGAGCCGGTGCTCGCGCACCCACCCAGCCATGCGTATCAGCTCCGCCGGTTCGCACAGCGCAACAAGGCTCTCGTCGGTGG
>JBCBTA010000339.1:0-3791 GCA_039818905.1 Planctomycetota bacterium | reverse complement strand
TCGTGCTGCTCGCGGCGCTCGTGTTCAGCATGCTGTGTGCCACGATCGTGCGCATGCGATCACATCGTGCTTCCACGGTCGGGCTCGTTGCCCATGCGGGCGTCGCACTGCTCGCGATCGGCGCCGCGATCTCCGGCACGACGCGGATGGAGGCGGATATGCTCCTCACACCCGGGGTTCCGACATCGACACTGCATGTGCGCGGCACGGCTGAGCTCACCGTGCATCACGGCGACGTCGTCGAGCGCACAGCGCTTCGCCTGCCGCGGTACAGCGATGCCAACGTGCCTTGGCGCACCACCGAGCTACCAGCGCAGCAGCGGCTCGGTTCGGTCCGAACTGCCGCCTATGCAGTTGCCGCGCGACTCGAGCCCACTTTCGTTTCGAGTCCGGCGGGAATCGATGTGTGGAGCCTGCGGGTTGCCGGTGAGACTGTGCACCTCACGTCGGGGGAGCAGCAGGACATGATCGTCGGTGGAACACCGCTCTCCGTCCGGCATGTTGGGACGGTTGAAGCACTGGCGAGCACGGATGAGCCATCTGCCGCACTGGACATCGTCCTGCACGAACGAAGTGCACTGGTGCGAACGCCTGTCGGGACGGAACGCCGCATCAGCCTGATCGAGGATGGTGGCCGCCTCGAGCTCGGGCCTGGCGTCGCGCTCGAGTTCATGCGGTTGCACAGTCGCGTTCGCCCGACATGGCGTCCTGAACGACTTCCGCCCGAGGAGATGCGTCCTGAACTCGACGAGTACAGGGCCCGCTCGGTGCTCGGCGTGCGCACGGACTCGGGTGACGTGGCATGGCTGCCCTATGCCCAGTTCGGCAACCTGTGGACTGAACTCGATGATGCGATGCAGGTGTCCTACGGCCCGTCTCGTACGGAGATTCCTGACTGCGTGCTGACGCTCGAGTCCTTTGACGTCGAAGCCCATGCGATGGTACCGCGGGCCGTGCGCGTCACGGTCCGGGTGATGCGAGGTGATGACACGACAGTGGAGACCATCGGCCTGAACACACCGTTGCGGCTGCGCACCGCACCGGATGGTGTCACTGACTGGCTGGTGCCGCAGCGCTGGACATTGAGCATCGCCGGCTGGGATCGGGAAGGCTGGCGGGAGTCGGGGGCGGCGCGTTTCGTTGTCCTCCGCGCATCGCGCGAGCGCGGCACGATGCTCGTCATCGTCGGTGCGATGCTGATCCTCGGCGGCGCACCGCTCGCTGCGTTCCATCGACTCCGGAGGCGCACGGCGTGATGCGCGGTCTCATCATGCTCCTGCTGCTCTGTGCTCCGGCCTTCGGCCAGTGGGTTGAGGATCCGGACGCATTGCGTCGCCTGCCCGTCGATGCGCAGGTGCGGACGCTTGATTCACTGGCCCGACTGACGGTCTCCCGCGTGACCGGGAGCACGCACGCCCTGATCCGCACGGAAGACGGAGCACTCCATCGAGTGTCGGCTGCCGAGGCGTTTCTTGAATGGGTCATTGCACCGTCACGGGCGCGCGACGATCCAGTTCTCTTCGTCGATGCACTGCCGCTGCGACGTGCCATTGACGAACGTGTTGCGATGTCATCGATGGAGCGGGACGCGTATGCGGCACATGGTCTGCTTACGCCGGATGCCGCAGTGCGCGTCTTCGAGGAAGTGGGGGGAGAGGCTGCCCTCACAGCGTCGCTCGCGCGCCTCGAGGACAGGCTGCTGCACTTCCTGCAGTCGCGCCAGAGCCTGGACGATGCGACGCGGGGAGTGTGGGTGGACCTGGAGCAGCCGTGGCTGTCGCGCGACGCGGCATCTCTCACTGCTGTTGTCGAGCGGATGACCGGTGCGAGCTCGTGGCGCACGACGCTGGAGCTGCTGCGCAATGATGTACCACTCTCGGGTGTGGCAGCCTGGTCATTCGTACTGGCTGCCATCGTGCTGTTGCTTGGGCCACACGCGCCGTGGCGGATGATTGGTGTGGGGGCGTATGTCCTCGGGCTGTGCGCGCAGGTGCTGAGTCTCGCGATGCGTGCAGTCGTTGCTGGGAGGCTGCCTCTGCAGAATCAGTATGAGTCACTCGCTGTGCTGGCGCTCCTGTGCGCAGCAGTGGGGGGGCTGTGGGCGGTCCGGGCACGCCAGCCCCGCATTGCGATCGTCGGCGCAGGTGCTGCATTCTGCATGCTGCTCATGGCAGAACATGCCGGGGTGCCTGGCGCCGCGGTGGAACCGGAGCCTGCCATTCTCGCGACGTCGTCGCTGCTTGCATATCACGTGGCCATCATGCTGCTGGCCTACGGCATCATCGTGATTGGCGGTGTGCTCGGCGGAATGGCACTGTGGCGACGTGCGCGTCAGGGTGATGCGTCGGAGCTCGCTCCATCGGTGCGCACGGCGATGCACCTGTCCTTCTGGACGCTCGGTATCGGCATCCTGCTCGGCGCTTGGTGGGCGGAGCGGGCGTGGGGGCGCTGGTGGGCCTTCGATGCCAAGGAGACGTGGGCCCTCATCACCTGGCTGGTATACCTCGTCGGGGTTCACATGCCCGCGGCGGAGGGCATGTCGCGTGTGAAGCGAGAAGGCTGGATGGCGGTCCTCGCGATACTTGGACTCATCTGCATGCTGTGGACGTACTTCGGCGTTAACCTGCTCATGAACAGTCTGCACGCGTACGCATGATGACACGATGGACACGCAAGGCATACGCGACGACGCCGGTCGCTCTGGCCCGTGCACTGCTCGGACAGCGACTGGTGCGCATCCTGCCCGATGGGACGAGGCTTTCCGGGGACATCGTGGAGACCGAGGCGTATCTGGGCGTGCGCGATCGTGCGGCGCACAGCTTTGGTGGACGGCGGACCGACCGCAACGCGTCGATGTATCTGCAGGCGGGTACGGCGTACGTCTACTTCATCTACGGCATGCACTTCTGCTTCAACGTCGTGTGTGGTGCGGTCGATGAGCCGACCGCCGTGCTCGTCCGGGGGCTGGTCCCGGTCGATGGGCTGGATCGGATGCGGCTGCTTCGCCAGGCTCGCAGGAAGTCAACGGCGCCGGTTCGGGATGCGGATCTCTGCTCGGGTCCCGCCAAGCTGTGCGCGGCGATGGACATCGATCGCTCGATGGACGGCATTGACCTGTGTACATCCGAGGCATTGGCCATCGAGCACGTCGAGGACGTGCGAGGGCGGGTGCGGCGAACGCCCCGGATAGGCGTGGACTACGCCGGGGCATGGGCCCAGAGGCCACTGAGGTGGATTCTCAGCCCTGGGGCTGGCGGGAGCCGATGAGGGGGCGTGGAGATGCTGGTCGGGCCCAGACCCGCGAGATAGCATCGATGACCGATCTGTGACCGATCGATGTGCGGAGTGCAATCGTGAGCCCTGAAATCGCCGTCTGGTGGGACAAGATTCGAGAGTTGTCGCTGGGATTCCCTCCTGGCGCATACACGATCGTCCAGGACGGACTTCGTCACACTGCCGAGCAGATGGCCGAACATCGCGAAGAAGGCACGCTCCAGTCGCGTCATGTGACGGGACAGGAGCTGTGCCTGGGTATTCGCGACTTTGCGATCGATCAGTTCGGGCTGCTGGCGCGGACCGTGTTGGAAGGCAATGGCATTCGCCGCACGGAAGACATCGGGCGCATCGTCTTCGCTCTGGTGGACGTCGGACTGATGCGCAAGACCGATGAGGACTGTCTCGAGGACTTCCAGGGCGTCTTCGACTTCGACGACGCCTTCGGTACTCCGCTCCGCGTCAACTCATGAATCCAGCCAGTTGATTTCGCCGGTGCCGAGGTCGTAGACCCCACC
>JBCBTA010000338.1:0-3801 GCA_039818905.1 Planctomycetota bacterium | reverse complement strand
CTCTGCCGCGGACCTTGATGATGAATTCGTCGGTCGCGGCGAGCACGGTGCCGACCCGCGTCGCGACCTTGCCGACCTCGAGATCAGGCCAGCCGTGCAGGCCGTAGATCATGTCGGCGGGGCGGCCGATCTTTGATCCGTCCAGCGCGCCGTCCTTGCACATCTTGTCCGCACCGGCGCCGCCCTCTTCGGCGGGCTGAAACACGAACAGCGCATTGGACGATCGCTCGGGCATGCGGGCCAGCGTTCGGGCGGCCCCCAGCAGGATGGCGGTGTGTCCGTCATGACCGCAGGCGTGCATGACGCCCTGATTGATCGAGGCGTAGTCGCAGCCGGTCTCTTCGGTGATGGGCAGGGCATCCATGTCGGCCCGCAGCGCGACGGTGCGGGCGGAGTCGGGCGATGTCGTCGCGGGCAGGAAGCCGAGGACGCCGGTGCCGCCGGCCAGACCGTTGACGTGCTCGATGCCGAGGCTCTGCAATTCGCGCGACACGACCTGGCTGGTGCGCTGCTCTTCGAACATCACCTCGGGGTGCCGGTGAATGTCGTGGCGAAGCTCACGAATCCGGGGCAACTCGTTGTCGATGATCTGCCGTAGGCCCTCTTCCGTCGTTGTTGCCATAAGGGGATGGTAGGGCATTCCGGCCCGATCGTCGCTCGTCGGGAGCGATGAGAGAAGCCCGAAACCGGCTGGTATCCGGGCCCGTACCGAAGGCGGGAGACGCCGCCATGCCTCGTCCCGCAAAGACCCGATGGACGTTCGTCGATGTCGTCTGTGCTCTCGCGATGCTGACAGTCATCGCCTTCGTCATCGTCATGTCGTCGATGGATCGGACAAGCGATCGAGACACCGCGGAGACACGCGAAGCTCTGCGAGATCCAGGATCACGACTGACTACACCTTCACCTTGAGCGGGCGCATGCCGCGCTTCTCGCGCTCGGCGTTCATCGCCGCCAGTGCCGGCGGATGCTTTGCCACGAGCTTCAGAAGCTGACTGCCCGAGGTCTGCAGGCGCAGCGCCGCGCGCGTGTGGTCCCACTTCGCCGCGGCGATGACGTCCAGGGCCTCGGCCAGCATCGAAGGAAAGTCGTGGTGATCCGCGCTGCACGCGATGCGGGCGATGACCTTGCCCTCCGGCCCTCGTTTGCGCGTGATGCGCGACAGCCATAGAGCCGAGCCGATCTCGCCGTCGGGCACACCGACGCGGTGCTCCGTCGCCAGCGTGAGCCGCAGCCGGCGCAGCGCAACGCGCTTGTTCTGCATCATTTCGCGGCGTTCACCCGCGTGGGCCGACAGCCCCGTCGGTTCGTGTGTCAGCACGACCTTGGTCTCTACCTTGTTGCGATGCTGCCCACCTGGTCCCGATGTCCGATCCTGGCCGAAGGCGCAGTCGCGCAGCAACAGCTCGTCCGGCCACGCCGCCGGGTGGGCGTAGTGGGGGACCTTCTCCTGTGCCGTCGGAACCGTCATCCGATCTCCGAGCGCGGCGATGCGGCCAGTGTCAGATCGTCCACCAGACCCGCCTGCAGCCGGTGCCATGCAAGACCCGCGATCATCGCGGCATTGTCCACGCAGTGCTCCATCGCTGGGAGGCGCACCTCGATGTCGCGGCTGCGCCCGACGTCCAGCAGGACCTCACGAAGCCTGCTGTTGGCGCTGACGCCACCACCGACCAGCAGTGACTGCACGGGGCCAACCCTGTCAAGGGCACGCTCCACCTTCATGCGCACCGCTGCACACGCTACACGCTGAAAGCTCGCGGCAACATCAGCGATCTGCGCATCGTCGAGGTCACGATGATCCCGCTCGAACATGCCACGCTGACCGGGCATCGGCTGCCCTCGCACGGTGTACAGCACCGCCGTCTTCACGCCGCTGAACGAGAAGTCCAGTGAATCACGGTCGAGCCGGCTGATGGGGAAGTCATGGGCCCGCTCGTTGCCGCTGCCGGCGAGCCGATCGACTTTCGGGCCACCCGGATGCTCCAGCCCGAGCATCGCAGCGACCTTGTCGTACGCCTCACCCACGGCATCGTCGATCGTCGATCCCAGCCGCCGCAGTTCCAGGGGGCTGCGCACGTCGTACAGCGCGGTGTGCCCGCCGCTGACGACCAGGCCCAGGGCAGGGAACGCGCGCTCGACCGCTACAGCGTCATCCAGCAGCCCCGCGTAGAGATGGGCCTGCACGTGGTCCACGCCGATCAGCGGCACGCCGAGCGACCAGGACAGTGCCTTGGCCGCCGCGACGCCCACCAGCAGCGCGCCGATCAGTCCCGGTCGATGTCCGACAGCAACCGCGTCGATATCTGACAGGGTCAGACCCGCGTCATCGAGAGCGCGCTCGACGATCGGCAGGATGCGCTCGACGTGCGCCCGGCTGGCGATCTCCGGCACGACCCCGCCGTACTCCATGTGAAGCTCGTGCTGCGACGCGATCGTGTTGGACAGCACGCCCACACCATCGCGTACGACGGATGCCGCCGTCTCGTCACAGCTCGTCTCGAGTCCGAGGACGTGCACGACCTACTCGCCGCCGGGCGCCAGCGCGGGATCCTCCATCGGAGCAATGCCCGCCGTCTCTTCGCGTGGCTCGACGGGAGCGTCGAGCAGCCAGCGTTCCAGATCGTCGGACGTGATGCGCAGTGTCGCGACGACCTCGCCCGATGCGTCACGGATGACCATCATGCCGTCGGCGAGTTCGACGTCGTCGGGGAGCAGATCGGGCTCCTCGGCGTCGGACTGTGCGACGACGCTCTCCAGCGACTCGATCTGCGACTGCGTCCGCACGAGCTCGCGCTCCAGCAGGCGCTGTCGCTGCCGCGCGTCCTTGAGGGCTGCGACTTCGATGGTGCCTTCAGGAACGACTTCGCCCGTCGGCTCCCAGGAGCCGGTGCTCAGCTTGATGTTGATGGCTTCGACCGCGGCAGAGAGCTGCTTGTCCTTGAGGTGCTCGAGGATCCACTCGGGGTCGGACCACTGCGCCTCGCTCTCGAGGTCATCGGCCTCCGGGCGCAGGATTTCCTCCTCACGCCGGACGCGCCACATCTCGCGGTTCTCCGCCGCGGTCATCGGCACGTAGAAGCCGCCGGTCGGATCGACACCCCATTCGGTCGAGTCGTCCATGCGATGGAGCAGCCGTCCGGACGGCAGGTAGTAGTACTGCTCAGTGATCTTGAGCTGACCGGCGCCGGAGGGCAGGCGGTGGATCGCCTGCACCGAGCCCTTGCCGAAGGTGCGCTCGCCGACAACGATCGCGCGATCGTTGTCCGACAGTGCGCCCGCGACGATCTCACTGGCCGAGGCGCTGCCACCGTTGACGAGGACGACCATCGGGAAGTCCGGGAGCGTGCCGCGCCTGCGTGCGTTGGCCCGGCGCTCAGGGGCGGAGCGGCCGCGCGTCGAGACGATGACGCCGTCCTGCAGGAACAGATCCGCCATGTTGATGGCCGCGCCGAGCGAGCCACCGGTGTTGAATCGCAGATCGAGGATCAGTCCTCGCATGCCCTCACTGACCAGGCGCTGGCACTCGAGCTGCAGTGCGGGGATGGTCGTGTCGGTGAACTGCGTCACGCGGATGTAGCCGATCTTCTCGACCGGATCGACCATGAAGTCCCACTCCTCGCCATTGCGGTGGAGTCCCTTGATGGTTGCCGCGCGGATGCGCTCGCGCGTGATGTTCAGATCGAAGCGGACGGTACCCGTACCGGGGCCGGGCGCGTCGCCCATCGGTCCCGGGACGGTCGCCTCGACTGCATTCCGCGGCACGTCTGTCTCGTCACCCTCGCGCTCGATGGTGATGCG
>JBCBTA010000337.1:0-3811 GCA_039818905.1 Planctomycetota bacterium | reverse complement strand
CTCGCGCAGCCACCGATGAGTTCGAGAATCGCATCGAGGCCGTGATAGTCATCACCGGCGGTGCCCTGCTGGGCGATCGACTGCGTGTTGACTTCAATCGCCTTGAGGAGCGTGTCTTCTACCGCTCGCTGGCCATCGGCGGTGAGGACTATCACGGCCTCGATGCGATTCTCGAACTCATCGGTGGCTGCGCGAGCACCGCGGATACGAACGGCCAGGACATGGGGCCGTTCGACACGGTCTTCGTGGAGACGGTCGGGGTCGGCCAGAACGAGACGAAGATCCGCGATCACGTCGATACCACCGCTGTGGTCATGGTGCCGGGGATGGGCGACGCCGTGCAGATGGACAAGGCGGGCATTCTCGAGATCGCCGATCTGTTCATTTGCAACAAGGCTGACCATCACGGGCAGCACGAGTTGATGCGCGATCTGAAGGAAATCGCCGGTCGTCGTCCGGCGCTGGAGACGGTCGCCACGCACGGGACCGGTGTCGAGCAGCTCTACGAAATGCTGATGCAGTGAACAGTCCTGCGGCCCACTGGCCGGTGCATGTCCTTGGTGCACCGACGGAGGAACTCGGTTTCGTCGATGGCAATCCGCTGCTCGATGCAGACTGGCAGTTGCCGCCGTCGAGTCTCGTGGTGGCGTGGTCGGGCTCGGTCAGTGAGGCGTCCCTGTTCCAGCGGGACCCGCACACGTGGATGTCGGCGGGACGGGAGGCCTTTGATGACTTCCTCCGCCGCATTGCGCCCGAGCTGACGGCACGTGAGCAGCGGCTCCTGCTGCGGCCACACGCGCGGCATGTGCTGTGCGATCCACAGCGATGCCTGAGCTTCCTCCGCGAATTGGACGAGGATGCCCCCTTCGGGATCGCACTCGATGCCGGGGCCATGCTCGAGGACGAGATGCTGTCGAAGGTCGAGGACCATCTTGAGCGCGCATTCGAGGCGCTGGGACGGCGCGTGCATGTGGTGGTGGCCACGGACGTCGCGCGCAGCAGTGGAGACGACCCGCTGCGGCCGGTTCCCATCGGTCAAGGCGTGCTGCCGGTGTCGCTGATGGGATCGCTGATCAGGGCACATGTGCCTCCGACAACGCCGATCGTCCTCCTGCCAGAAGACCCCGACCAGCAGGTCGCAGCCCTGGGGCTCCACGGCTAGACTTCGGCCTACATCGAAGGAGTTCTTGCCCCATGGCCGCCCCCAATCTTGATCATCCGACGCTTGCCCGCGTGAAGTCGCAGTTCCCGAATGCCAAGCTTCGCGCGACGGAGTACGCGGGTCAGACGACGCTGATCGTCGAGCCGTCGGACCTGCACGCGGTCATGCAGTTCCTGCGGGATGATCCCGAGTGCGATTACAACTTCCTGTCGGACGTCGTCGGCGTGGACTACATGGACTACCCGTCGGAGACGATCGGCCGCTTCGGTGTGTCGTACAACCTCTGCTCGTATGCGCGGAACGATCGGATGTTCGTCAAGACCTTCCTTGATCCGTCGATGTCCACAGAGGGCACGGACGAGGATCCGGCGCTCGAGCTCGACTCTGTGTGTGACATCTGGCCCGGGGCGGAGTGGACGGAGCGCGAGGTGTTCGACATGTTCGGCATCCGCTTCCGCAACCACCCGGACCTGCGTCGGATCCTGTTGTGGGAGTCGTACCCAGCCCATCCGCTGCGGAAGGACTACCCGCTGCGCGGTCAGGGCGAGCGCGAGCACTTCCGCGTCGTCGGTCGATCCGACGCGTGACCGGCAAGCGGCCAAGGGTCGTCATCATCGGTGGCGGCTTCGGCGGCCTGTATGCCGCACGTGCACTGCGCGGTGCGCCCGTCGATATCAGCATCGTCGATAAGTCCAATCATCACCTGTTCCAGCCGCTGCTGTACCAGGTTGCGACTGCGGGGCTGTCGCCTGCGGACATCGCCGCCCCGACGCGCCATGTGCTGTCACGCCAGCGCAACGTTGAGGTCGTGCTCGCCAAGGTGGAGTCGATCGACCTCGAGCGCCGGCTCGTGCATGGCGACCTGCCGTACGACGTGCTGATTCTGGCGGCGGGCGTCAGAACCTCGTACTTCGGCAACGATCACTGGGAGTCGATCGCGCCCGGTCTCAAGACGATCGACGACGCCACGGAGATCCGGCGCCGTTTCCTGCTGGCGTTTGAGCACGCTGAGTTTGAGACGGATGCCGAGGCCCGCCGATCTGCATTGACGTTCGTGATCGTCGGGGCCGGCCCGACGGGTGTGGAACTCGCCGGGACGATGGTCCACATCGCGCGGCAGGTCATTCCCCGTGACTTTCGGCATGTGAACACCGCGACGGCGCGCGTGATCCTTGTCGAAGGGGGTGATCGCGTACTGCCGACGTTTCCCGAGTCGCTGTCGCTGCGGGCCAAGCGTGATCTGGAGGAACTTGGCGTCGAGGTGCGCCTGAACGCGTTCGTCAACCATGTCGATGCCGACGGCGTGCAAGTGGGGGACGAGCGCATCGGGGCGTCCAATGTCTTCTGGGCTGCCGGTGTCCGTGGCGCGCCGCTGGTGGAGTCCCTCGGCGTGGAGTTGACGGGAAATGGGCGCATTGCGGTCGGGCCTGATCTGTCGATTGATGGTCATCCGGACGTCTTTGTGATCGGCGATCTCGCCGCCCACGTCGATGCGCGCTCAGGAGCAGAGACACCGGGTGTGGCCCAGGGAGCGATCCAGATGGGCCAGCACGTCGCGCGGATCATTCGAGACGAGGCCCGCCGCGGCGTGGACTGGACATCCCTGGAGACCGCCGATGCACGGGCGAAGCGACCGGCATTTCGCTACTTCGACAAAGGCATGCTGGCGACGATCGGTCGCAATCGCGCGGTCGCGGTGGTGGGTGGACGGCGCATCGCAGGCACCATTGCGTGGCTGCTCTGGGCACTGGTGCATGTGATGTTCCTGATCGGCTTCCGCAATCGCCTGCTGGTGATGATGCAGTGGGCGTGGACGTACTTCACGTTCCAGCGTGGCGCGCGGCTGATCACCGGCGGCGTTCGCCCGACGTTCCGCAAGCCCGGCGTGCTCGAAGACGAACCGGGCACATAAGAAAACAGCACCCCGCACGTGCGTGCGGGGCGCTGGTGTGTGTGTCGTCGTGATTCAGCGGATTCAGCGGCGGCGACGCAGCAGCAGCGGAGCGCCGGCCAGCGCGAATGCCCCGGTCATGGGCGAAGGCACGACACCCTTGATCTGGAACGCAAGGTTCGAGCCGCTGGGCTGATCACCTGCGTCGAAGGTGAGCGTCGCTGTCCCGGTCAGGGTGAATCCGTCGAGCAGCTCGGAGCCGCTGATGATGAGGTACTGGACACCATCTCCAGGATTGGCAGCGCCGACGCTGTCAATTGGCGGAGTAACGCCGTCAACCAGCAGGCCATCGAGATCGACGGCCATGTTGCTCGCCTGATTGGTCGCGCGCACGCGGATGGCGAGCGCCGTCGCATCGGCAGACGCGGTGTATTCCATCGTCTGGCCGAAGATCTGCCAGCTCACCAGGTTCGTGGCGGCGTTGTAGTCGAGCGTGAAATCGAAGCCCTGCCCACTCGCCCACACGCCCTGCGCCTGCGCGACAGGAGCGGCGGTCGTCGGCCCGAGATCAGCTTCCTGATCGCCGTTGTTGGCGTTGTTGGCGATGCGACCCTGTGCTTCGAAGACAGGATCGAGTCCGAGCGCATTGAACGCAGCGTCATCGGCGACCTCGGTCGCGATGAGACGCCGGCGCAAGCAGAGGCGGGCGCTTTTCCAGCCGCGCAATCTGCGCCTTCAGTTTTGAAATCGCGACCCGG
>JBCBTA010000336.1:0-3846 GCA_039818905.1 Planctomycetota bacterium | reverse complement strand
TACCGCCTTGGCACGCCCAACCCATGGGCCGCCATGCAGCAGAGTCAGGACAAGGAACTGCTGGAGAAGAAGGGCCGCGTCACCCAGCAGGCCATCGATGACATTCGGGCCATGCTGACCTGGAACCAGCGGGCCATGGGTTGGGCGTGCCAAGGCGGTACAGCGTGAGCGTGCCCTTGGGGGTGCGGACGCGAATGATGTCGCTTTCTGCAGGGGCCTGACGACCGGCCGCCTTGGCGTGCTCGCGCTCGATGGCCTCGAGTTCGGCGTCGAGGCGTTCCTCGATGTCGTCGAGCATGGCGAGCTGGTCGCGGCTGAGCGGCTCGGCGGCTCGGGCCATCGTGATGTAGCTGAGCTCGGTTTCGCCACTGAGTGCGCCCATTTGCGTGCTCATGAGGTCGGTCATGGACTTGAGGTTGCGCAGCATGCCGATCATGCCCTTGGCCCGTGAGAAGTTGGCCCACGGCGTGACCTCGTCTTCCAGGTCGATGTTCGTCATACGACTGAAGTCTTCGGCGAGATCACCGGAGAGTTCGCGCATGATCATGTCGCGGTACTGCACGTTGACGTCGCGCACGCGCGCGCAGGACTCGCGGGCATTGAACGCGTCGGTGATCAGCTCACGCTTCTGTTCCTCGAGCGACACCATGAGGCCCTGACGCTCGGCTCCATCCATCTCCGCGCTGCTCTGCCACATGGACATCTGCGCTTTGGACCACTCGGCGTAGCGCTCGCCAAGCTCACCAACGCGCCTGTTGCGCGCGGCGAGGAGCGGATCGATGGTGCTCACGTACGCTTCGAGCATCGGTTCCAGCGTTGCCTCGAGTTCGTCGGTGAGCTCCAGTCCGACGGTCACCGAGATGAGATCGAACATCTCCTCGTCATACGAGGCGTACTCGCCGATCGTGTGCGCTCGCTGGTGGTCGCGGTACGCTCGATCCCACAGTTCCTCCTGTTCAGGCGTGAGGATCAGCTTGACGTCGTCGAGAAAGCCGCTGAGTAGCGCGTCCTGCTTGCCTCCAAGCTCCTCAGCGAGCTCGTTCTGCAGTGTCTGCATGTTCTCCCAGTCCTGCTGGACCTGCGCCTCATGTCGTCCATCGGAGGCACGTTCGGCAACGATGGTCCAGTCACGACGAGAGCGCGAGAGAAGATCGTTGTAGAGATCGTCGAGCAGCATCTGCTGGGCGTCGTCGAGCTCCAGCGCATCGGAGAAGCGTTCGACATCGCGCGTGGTCAGCGGCGTGGAGGGCATCATCAGGCCCATGGCGAGCCCGCTGTAGTCCGGCTGCAGATCCCACTCGTCAGGGTCTTCAGCGGCGAGGGCGACGGACGCGGTGAGCGCGAGCGTGGCAACGATCAGATGCGTGCGCAGCATGGAAAGCCTCCCGGTGTGGACAAAGTCTCACAACAGGGTACGGCCTGGGTGCGGATCGGTTTCCTCGGGCCGCCGCCGTGCGTGTCACGGCGAGGCGGGCGGCTTGGAGTCAGCCAGATGCTGATCCCAGCGGCGTGAGACGGTGTGCTCCACGCCGAGGCAGTCGAGGATGCGTGCGACGACGAAATCGACGATCTCCTCGATGCTCGTGGGTTGCAGGTAGAAGCCGGGGTTGGCGGGGCAGATGACCGCGCCGGCATCGTGCAGTTCCAGCATGTTGCGCAGGTCCACGCGGTTGAGGGGCGCCTCGCGGTGGACGATCACCAGTGGGAAGCGTTCCTTGAGGCAGACGGCGGCGGCCCGGGTGAGCAGCTCGTCGCCGTAGCCCGAGGCGATGGCCCCGAGGGTGTTGCTGGAGCAGGGGACGATGGCCATGCCGTGGTGCCGGAAGGAGCCGGAGCCGAGCGAAGCACCGACGTCAGCGGCGGGGTGGAGGTACAGGCCGTGGTCGCGTGGATCGGCGGACTCGGGCAATCCTGCGAGGGCGTGGAGCCCCGCTCCAGGCTTGGCGGAGACGGCCTCAAGGCCGAGTTCATCGTGGAGCAGCCGCTTGCCGTAGCGCGTGATGACGACGTGCGTCTCGTGGCCCAGGGCGACGAGTTCGGTAATCAGGCGCTGTGAATAGGCTGCGCCGGAGGCTCCGGTGATACCGACGACGAAGCGTGTGTGCGACTGCTCATGCATGGGGAAGGGTAGGTCCGGGCTGGAGGAAGAGACGAAGCGGGTTCGTTGGGCGGTCGGACGTGGATGCTTCGAGACGAGGCAGACCCTGCCCGGCTCATCCGTTTACACTTGGCGGCTCGACACGGACGCCTTGCGAGGGGATCGATGATGGCAGGACGGATGACGGTGCTGGGACTGGTGGCGGCTGCTCTTCTGAGCGGGTGCGCGGCGTACTTCAACTACCCCTCGATCGGGAACGACGCGGCGATCAACGATCCGAACGTCGCACCGGTCCCGACGGTCATGACGCTGGCAATGCGGACCGTGCTGACGGATCACCCGCCGGAGGGGCCCTACGTGGTGAACCTGCCCGAGGGCATGGGCCGCAAGCAGGCGGATCGGATCGTGTCGGATCTGGGCACGCCGTCGGCGCAGCTCGCGACGCGGGAGACGGCGGAGCTTCCGGTGTGGCACGTCTCGCGGATCTGGATTCGCGGCGACCGGGCTGAGGTGGACGTGCTTCGTCCGGTGGCTGGTACCCATCAGGGAACGACTGTTCGCATGACCGGCGGCCCCCGGCCGTGGCGTGTGACGAGCACCAAGGTGTGGCCGGTCGGCATGCTCGAGGTGCCCGAACTCTACGGGTGGGACCCGGCGAGCGAGGAAGCGACGGACGCGGCGGAGGAGTCGGAGTGATGGAAGTCTCAGGATTCGACTACCGGCCGGGCACGCGCGTTCGTGTGACGCAGCAGATCCCCTTCGGGAAGAACGCTGCGAAAGCGACGGTCGAAGGCGTGATCGTTCGCTTCGGGCAGCAGAAGACCGGCTCTTGGTTCGCGCACGCGCGCGACGAGAAGCTGTGGCTCGATCGTCTGGAGCTGTGCAAGGACGACGGTGAGCAGGTGATCGTGAACCTGGATCAGTACAGCCACGTCGAGATCGTGGGCGAGGCGGCTGCGAGCTAGTCTGGCCGGCGCGCGCACAGGGAAGTCGCCGCGCTGCGGCATGCATGTCAATTGTAAAACTGTCGTGACCTGAGCGGGGTCAGGTGATTGCGCGCCACCGTCCGGTTGTGTAGCTTCGGACAGAGTGCGCGCGCAGGTGAGCGCGGTGGGTCAGGGTGAGGCGTCGTCTGCTGGTGCAACGCGGCCCTCGACCTGGAGACCGCGATGGCGCTGGACCTGCGACCGTTTGCCGATGTCGGCCTGACCGAGGATCTGCTCCATCTTCTGCTCGCGGAGCATGAGCGTGATGTGCTGCCGCGGTTGTCGTGGTACTGGTCGTACTACCGCAATCCGCTTCAGTCCCGAGGGCGTGCGTCATCGAGCGGCTCGATCTATCGCGTGGCGCAGGAGTCGGGGTTACCGGAGCGACTGCGCGGCCCAAGCCGGGGCGTCGGGTTCGATGACCGTGAGCCTGGTCCGGAGGTTGTGATCGAGAACGACATCGCATGGCGCATCGACGCGCTGGTGGACTTCGTCTTCGGCAAGCCGGTGCGCATCGTGAGCACCGCCGCGGATCCGGAAGTCCGGGCACGCATCGAGCGTGTGCTGGAGATGGTATTCGAGGCGTCGGGCGGGATGACGCTGCTGCAGGACGCCGCGCTGCTTGGCGCGGTGCATGGATGGGTGGACTTCGTGTTGCGCAGCGATGCGTTGTCCGGCGCGATGGGCATGGCGGCGGAGGACGCAGCGCAGCTGGTGCGAATCGAGATCGTGGAGGGGCCGCGGGGTGTGCCGCTGCAGGAT
>JBCBTA010000335.1:0-3847 GCA_039818905.1 Planctomycetota bacterium | reverse complement strand
TTCGGCGGCAAGCTGACGGCGCTGCGCTATCCGGAAAAAGAGCTGGTGAGCGTGCCTGCGGCGAAGATGTATCGTGAGCCCAAAAAGCCGCTGGATAAAGAAGATCCTTTCGGAACGCGCAGTGCGCAGCAAGTGCATGACGATGTGCTCGACGAGGCGGACACCCGACGCCAGGCGCCGACGATCAACCGCATGCATGGCAACGAGGTCGCCGTCATCCTCGGCGACTTCCTCATCAGCCAGTCCTTCCACCTCTGCTCGACGCTCGACACGCAGAAGACCGCACTTCGCGTCGGCGAGATCACCTCGACCGTGTGCTGCGGCGAGCTCCTCCAGCTCGACCGCCGCGGCGACGTCAATGTCGATGAGGACACCTACTTCGCCATCGTCCAGCGGAAGACCGGCGCCCTGATCGGCGTCGCGGCGGAGCTCGGTGCACGCCACGCCGGTGCGTCGGACACCACCTGCGCCCGCCTGTTCGATGCGGGCTGCCGCCTCGGCGTCGCCTTTCAGATCCAGGATGACCTGCTCGATCTCGTCGGCGATGAGTCCGTTGTCGGCAAGTCGCTCGGGAAGGACCTCGAGAAGGGCAAGGTCACACTCCCGCTGGTCCACTACCTGAACGTCGCCGGCGCCGACGCCCGCGAGCGCATGGAGCAGATCATCCGGGCCGACGAGCCGCTCAACGGCGTCCGCCGCAGCATCTGTGCCGACCTGGAGGCATCTGGCTCCATCGCCTACGCCCGGGAGACCGCCGCCCGCCTCGTCGCCGAAGCGAAGGACGGTCTGCTGACCCTCCCGGACACCCCGGCCCGCGCTGCCCTGCTGGAACTCGCTGACACGGTCATCACCCGCCGGCGCTGACCTCCAAGCCCGCAGTCCTCCCCACCCAAGCCGAAGGATGAGGGCAACGCCCGAATCCTCAGATCTCCGCTCTCAAAAGCTCCTCCGTTTGATCCCCATCCCCGCCCGGGCTATCCTCTGCGGCTCGAAATACGCATCACCTCGCCGCTCGGCACTGTTCGCCGGGCCGCTCAGACCACGACGAGGAGCATCACCATGAGTCAATTTGGTCGTTTCGGCGGCGGGCCCACCAAGCTCACCGTGACCTCCGGCAAGGGCGTCGTCTACGTGGACTACAAGGACGTGGACGCCCTCCGCCGCATGATGAGCCCCAACGGCAAGATCTACACCCGCAAGCGTCTCGGCGCATCCGCCCGGGAGCAGCGCATGGTTGCCCAGGCCATCAAGCGAGCCCGCTACATGGGCCTGCTCCCCTACACCTCCGCAACGCTCTGATCCGCGACTACACGCAGATCACCGTCCACCATCAGCCGGATGCCCCGGTCGATGTTCGAATGCGCGCGCTCGCCGACGCCCTGTGGGATGCGTTCCACACCAGGGCCGACGGCGACGCCGGCTACTCCTGGGTCGGCTTCTACTTCGGCCCGGGCCTGTCCTTCGACGACGCCCGGGCTGGCGATGACGAGATGATCCTCGGTCCGCGCCGGGACAAGCCCGCGTGCTCCCCCATCGGCCTCCATGGCGCCTGCGGCCGCTCCTTCCTCGAGCAGCGCGCACTCGTCGTCACCGACGTGAAACACCTCGGTGAAAGCTATGTCGCATGCGACCCGCGCGACCAGAGCGAAGTCGTCGTCCCGCTGTTCGATGAAGATGGCACCTGCTTCGCCGTGCTCGACGTCGATGCCTTTGATGTCGGCGCATTCACAGAGCACGACGCCACCGAACTCATCGCCCTGCTTCAGCGCACCGGCCTCACAGGCAGCTCACCACGCGCGCCGACGCTGGTCATCTGACAACTCTGTGCCTCTGTGCTTCCCCTACCACTCCCCTGCATAGCGCGTGGCGAAGGGCATTCCATCGCGCTGCGCAAGCTGGAAGAGGCGACGTGAGATCTGACGCAGATGCAGGGCGTCGTGCGCGCACCAGGAAGCAAAGACGTCGCCTGCGCTGATGGGGCCGAAGACCGGGTGCTCATACGTCCGCATCCAGTCTGGATCGGAGAGTGTGCGCAGCCATTCGATGGACGACGCCCGCTCGCCCCGAAAACGCGTGAGTTCCGCCGCGCAGTCACGGTCGATGTAGCGGCGCTCGTCGGCCCAGCCTTCGGGATCGATCTGAGGCCACGGCGCGACGGGGTTGTCCAGCGTCATGCGCACGCGCATGCGAAAGTCGAAGGCCTCCTCATCTGCCAGATGCGCGACGATCTCGACGATCGCCCAGTGCTCGGGGCCTGGCTTCCACCGCGCATCGTTGGCCGAGACGCTCCCCGCCGCGCCTTCCAGTGCGTCAGGAAAACGCGCGAGCCGCTCGATCATGGCGTGGGGATCAATCATGTTTCCCCCCCGGTCGCTTCGTCGCACTGTCGCTTGGTTGCGGCTTCCTCAGTGTCCGCCTTCGCGCATCCGGTCGAGGCCTTCGGGGAAGGGGAAGCTCGGGAAGACGCCGGTGCTGCCGACGCTCCACAAGGTCGGGGAGGGATAGATGTCGCCGCGGAAGCCCGACTCGTGCATGGTGCGCAGCACCGTCTCGAGCGACGGTTCACTCTGATCATCCTCGCTCATGACGAGCCTGTTCGAGCGCGCGCTCAGGAACGACACGCTGGCGACCGGCATGCGCTCGCGCCTGCCGTAGAGCATGTTGGTGATCGTCTGGAAGCCGCGGCTGAGATCGCCGACGGTGAAGAAGTCGCGTCCCTTAGGGCGAAGCAGCGCCAGGACGAGCATGCTGTCGAGGTCGTACTTCAGAATGTACGGCTCGCGATCATGCGCGGCGTGGATGCCGACGGACTCGGAGAACATCTTGGCGTACGAGGTCACAGCCTTGGCGGTCCACTGGCTGGTGGTGGTCAGATCGACGAGCTGGGCGATGATGCCGTGGGAGTTGTCCACGTCATTGACGCCGCAGATCACCGCTCGATACCGGCCGGCGAGCAGGTCGGGCAGCATCTGCTGACCCCACATGATCCGGATCCGCCCTTCCTTGTCCACGGTGGCAGGGGCTTCAGGAAGCACGGTGACACGCTCGGGGAAGGCCGCATCAGCCATGAGGCGATCGCCGTCGTTGTCGTAGATGCGGGCTTCGTTGGTCTGGGCAGCTGCGTCCGGCATGATGAGTGCTCCCTTCTCGAGATAGCGCGGCATGCAATCGTAACACGCATCGACGCCAGGCCGCGTGCCGGGGCACGCCGCTCTCGCGTGGGGACGGATGCCGCGTGCCGATAGGACGATGGGAGGCGCACCGGGGTTCTCGCGCAGGTGTGTTCGCACGGAGAATTGCGCACATCCACGGGGAGATGCTGGTCCCAAAAACGAAGCAGGCCCCCCGAGTATGACCTCAGGGGGCCTGAATTAGTCGGCGATGACCTACTTTCCCGCAGGGCAGTATCATCGGCGGCCCGGGCTTAACTACTGTGTTCGGGATGGGAACAGGTGGAGCCCCGGACCTCTTGTCACCGACAAAGCCCGGCCTCCCCGTGAGGGGAAGCCGGACGAGGTTCCGGATATCGAGTGATGGATGTTCGCTGTTTGCAGCGAGACACATCTCGGATTGCTCTGTTTGAGCTCGGTGTGGACGTCGAATCGCGTCGGGCAGACGCGTCGGCGCCCGGTTGATGTGATCAAACCTTCGACCGTTAGTACCGCTCCGCTGAGGACATCTCTGCCCTTACACGTGCGGCCTATCAACCTGGTCGTCTTCCAGGGGTCTCACACACAAATGTGCTAGCAGACCTCATCTTGAGGGGGGCTTCCCGCTTAGATGCTTTCAGCGGTTATCCCTGCCATACTTAGCTACTCAGCGGTGGGACGAGCGTCCCAACTGAATC
>JBCBTA010000334.1:0-3853 GCA_039818905.1 Planctomycetota bacterium | reverse complement strand
ATCTTCGCGCCGCGGCGGTTCACCAGCGTTAACGCGAGCCAGCCCACCGGAATCCAGATCCAGAACGTCAGCAATCGGAACGAGCCGACTGCCACGAAAAGGTGCTCCTGCGGCACGCTCATGAGCCGCAGCGAAATGCCAAGCAGCCCCTCCGTCGCACCGAGTCCACCGGGAATGCCGGTTCCCGCGCCGACGACGGACGACACCGTCGCGTACAGGATCGTCTCGGACAGGGGGATGTCGGGCGGCAGCTTCCCGACGATCAGCCAAAGGCCAACGCCATACGCGATCCAGCCGCCCATCTGGAGCGCAACGATCATGAACGTCTGCCACGACAGCCAGAAGCCTGGCGGCTGCTTCAGCTTGGTGCCCGACAGCAGGTTGGCGACCTTCGCGCCCATCGACAGGACAATGATCGTCACGACGAAAGCTGCGGGAATCGCAATCACCGGATGCACGAGGAAGGCCAGCATGCCAACGATGAGCGCCAGGGCGCTGGTCGCATCGAGCACGAATGTCGCGCCCTCAGCCATCAGGCACTCGCGGTACGTTCCGCGACCGAGCTTGGCCATGGAGTCCGGTCGGATGAGGCGGTTGAGCTGCACTGGCAGCAGGAGGCCGGCCCGCGTTGCCAGGCACGACAGGAAGCCATCGCGGTTCCATGCCCGGATCCCGAAGCGGCTGTAGACCCACATCCACGACGTCAACTCGAAGCCGATGTCGATGCACGCGATCAGCAGCAGGATGGGCAGCAGCGTCAGTTGGGCTTCCCAGAACGTCAGTACGCTCTCGGAGTCACCCGACAGGAACACCCACACGCCGTAGATCGTGAGGACGGCTAGCGCGATGTACGCGGCGGGTCGAGCCAGCCGGCCAAGTTGCACGTCTCAACGCCTCACGAAGGTAGACAGGGGCACATCACTGTTGGACGGAGCACCACGAGCCGCCTGCAACAGGTCCGAGGGCCAAGTCTACCCCACCGAAAGGCCGAGGGAGGGCCAACGCCTCGTGGTTGCCCCGAGCGGGCTACCCTAACGCTTGTGCTCGACGGAGCACACGGCGTGTCCCAGATGGAAAGGAGCCCGGCTCGTGGCCGTTCCAAGGCAGCACATTCGACTCCCGCGTGGCGCCTGGCGCCGTGCTCTTCAGTCCGGTCTCACGGGGCAGCTTTGGCAGGGCGAGGACGTTCCTCGATTCGAGCAGGCCTTCGCCGACACCGTCGGAACGTCCAACGCCATCGCCGTGTCGTCCGGCCGGGCTGGGCTGCAGGCGATCCTGCAGTCGCTCAATCTGCCTCCGGGTAGCGAGGTCATCTGTCCTGCCTTCGGGTATCCCGTCGTGCCGCACCTCGTTCGTGCGCTTGGCTACTCCGTCAAGTTCGTGGACTGCGAGATGCGCACGCTGGGCATGGATCCCGCGTTGGTGGCTGAAGCGGTCACAGATCAGACAGCCGCGATCATCGCTGTGCATCTCTATGGTGTGCCGTGCCGCATTCGCGAGATTGCAGACATTGCGGCGCAGCGCGGCATTCCGATGATCGAGGACTGCGCGCACTGCCTTGGTGCCCGCGTCGGTGGCCGGCATGTCGGAACGTTCGGCACTGTCAGCTACTTCAGCTTCGAGACGTCCAAGATGATCAACACCCTTGGTGGTGGCATGATTATCTCCGATGACAGTGAACTGGCCGGACAGATCCGGACGCTGGCGGAGGGCGATCACAACAAGGGGATGCGCTGGCTGCTCAATCGCCTGTGCAAGACAACCTTCGAGCACACGGTCACGAGCCCGATCCCCTTCAACCTGAGTGTCTACCCCGCGCTGCGCCTGGCGGCGGCCAGGAAGGGCGAAGACTCACCCTTCGCCTCGGGCTACACCGCCGACCACTTCACCATGGCAGGCAGGACCGGCAGGTACACGAACTATCAGGCTCGTCTGGGCCTTGTTGAACTCGAGCAGGCCCCGGCCCTGCTGGAGCGCCGACTCGAGAACGCCCGGCGACTCATGGACGCGGTCCGGCCGCAGGTCGCGCTACAGGAGGCGTGGGATGCCGATGCTGAGGCCAACTTCATGCTGGTCACAGGTCTCTTCCCCGACCGGGCTGCAATCTCCGCCGCGCTGCTCCGGCGAGGCGTCGATACCAAGCACCACTACATGCGTGATTGCAGTCGCGCGCTGCAGACGGGCGAACACTTCGAACTCGCGAGCCGGGCTGAGGCCGAGGTGCTCCACATCCCGTGCTTTCCGGAGATGTCGGCGCGACAGATCGACTTCGTCTCCGAGGCTGTGTGCGCCGTCGCGGGACCTCGTGCCGATGTGACTGTGGCGGATCAGCCGCAGCAGTCCGTCGCATCCGTGCTCTGAGCCAAGGACCAGGCGTGCCCGCGCAGGAATCCGACAGATGGCGTCCCTCGCTCCGGCTGACCATGCTGGCGCTGATCGCCCTGCCCACCTTGATCATCTACCTGCTGCTGTTGGGAGGGCTTCTGTCGTACATGCGCGGCATGAATCGCGCTGAAGTCGAGCAGGCGATGACAATGCGCGCGTCGGATCACGCAGCGCGATTCGACGCCGCGTTTCGAGAAGTCGCGGCAATTGCGCGCATGACCAGCACATTTCTCGAGACCAATCCGGACCTGACAGAAGCACAGATCTACGCCCAACTCGAAGCCAACGTCGTCATGCATCCGTTGGTCTACGGCTCCGCCATGGCCTTCGAGCCGGGCACATTTCGCGAGGACGACAGCCTGTTCTGCCCGTACGTCTGCCGCGATGGCGACGGAATTCGGTCGATGAACATCTCACGCGATGTGCTCGACTGGTACGCCGATCCGCAGTGGGAGTGGTGGCACCTCCCGAAAGCCTCCGGCGAGGCCACGTGGACGAATCCCTACTTCGACGACGGTGCTGGTGATGCGCTGATGGTGACGTTTGCATCGCCCTTCTTCGTCGATGGCACAGTGCGCGGCGTTGCAACGGTCGATGTCCTCGTCAGCGCAATCCGCGAGCAGGTTGCTGAGGACATCGAGACCGGACTGCGATTCGTCATCTTCAATCGCGAGGGCCAGTTCGTCTACAGCCCACAGGACGCGGAGGTGATGTCGCAGACGATCTACGCGCTGGCCGAATCCGTCGGCCGTCCCGACATCGGCGACGCCTGCAGGCCGATTGCCTCCGGCGCCGTTGGCACCACTGTGCTGCCGGGCTGGGAAGGAGATCCACCGCCCGACTGGGAGGAGTGGGCCGAGCCGCAGTGGGTCTCGTACGCCCCGATCGCATCCACCAACTGGTCGCTTGCGATCCTCCTGCCTGAGCGCGAGGCAATGGCGGCGGTGTACGAGCGGATGTCCATCGCATCGGCCGTCCTGGGCGGCACGTTGATCCTGATCATCGGCGGCATCTGGTTCGTCTCTGGTGTGCTGACACGCCCAGTCGCACGGCTGACGCACGGTGTGCGTTCCATCGCGGGCGGTGACCTCCAGACATCCGTTTCCGCACGCGGGCCGCGCGAGTTTGCTGCCCTTGCGACGGATGTCAACGCCATGGCTCGTGATCTGCAGGGGTATACCGAGCGACTGGCGTCACAGAGGGCCAGTGGCCGGGAAGCCATGATCATTGCCATGGCAAAGCTCGCCGAGTCACGCGACGACGACACCGGAAAGCACCTCGAGCGTATCTGCCGCTACGTCGAAGTGCTCGCCAATGAGATCGTCAAGGACGATGACGAACTGGACGAGGCGTGGGTGCACACGATCACGGCGACGGCGGCGCTGCATGACATCGGGAAGGTCGGCATTCCGGATGCCGTCCTCAAGAAGCCGGGGCGACTTACGGATGATGAACGGCGCGCGCCGTT
>JBCBTA010000333.1:0-3890 GCA_039818905.1 Planctomycetota bacterium | reverse complement strand
CGGCCTCAGGCGACGCCGGCGGTGAGGCGGCCGGCGGCATGCTGCTCGCAGATCTCGGCCAGCGCATCGGTCGCGAACTTGACGTCCTGCAGCGTGAGGAAGGGGCCGATGCTGAAGCGCGTCGCGCCGACGAACTCCGGCGACGCGACCTGCTCGGGTGCGCAGCCGAAGGTTCGGTGTGCCAGCGGGGCGCAGTGCAGGCCCGAGCGCGTGAGCACGCCGTAGCGCTCCTCGAGCAGGTCAGACAGTGCGCCGGGCGGCAGGCCATCGACGGTGACGGCGAAGACGCCGGTGCGCTGGGCCACGCCCTGCGGCCCGAGCAGGCGCAGGCCGGGGAGCATCTCGGCGTGGTGCTCGCCGCCGCCAGTGTGCAGGCCTTCGATGAACTGGCTCGTCAGCCCCCGCTCGTGCTCGGCGATCGCGTCGATGCCGCGCTCCAGCAGGTACTGCACGCCTTCGGAGAGTCCGATGATGCCGATGGCGTTGTGGCTGCCGGGCTCGAAGCGGTCGGGCATGGTCTCGGGCTGGACGTCCAGCTCGGAGACAGAGCCAGTGCCGCCCTCGCGGACGGTCTGCATGGAACGCTCGAGGCCGGGGCGGATGTACAGGGCTCCCGTGCCGAGCGGGCCGAGCAGGCCCTTGTGGCCAGGGACGGCGAGCAGGTCGATCGCGAGTTCCTGGACGTCCAGCGGCATGTGGCCGACGGACTGGGCCGCGTCCACCAGCAGCGGCACGCCGATGTCGCGGCAGATGCGCCCGATCTCCCCCACCGGCTGGAGGGAGCCGGTGACGTTGCTGGCGTGGACGACGGCGACGAGGCGCGTGTCGCGGCGGATGGCGCTGCGGACGTCGTCGGGGTTCACGACGCCCGTCTCGGGATCAACCGGCACCCGCGTCTGGGTGATGCCGCTGCGCTCGATGAGGGCGTTGAGTGGCCGGAGGACCGAGTTGTGGTCCATCTCCGTCGTGACGATGTGATCGCCCGGCCTGGCGAGGCCCCGAATGGCGAGATTGAGGGCGTCAGAGGTGTTGAGGGTGAAGACGACGTGCTCGGGCGACTCGCCGCCGATGAGGCGGCTGATGCGCTCGCGGCAGCGGTGCATGAGGGCACCCGCTTCGCGGGCCTCTGCGTACGCCCCGCGGCCCGGCGAGGCGCCGAGGCGGGTGGCGTAGTCGGTCATGGCCCGGAGGACCTCCGGAGGCTTCGGGAAGCTCGTTGCCGCGTTGTCGAAGTACACACGTCGCATTGCCGGGAGGCATGATAGACGGCCCGCCCGGAAGCGCGAGGGAATCGAACCGCGGGGTCTGGTGGGATGTAGAATCGTCGGTCCGGCGTGGGCCCCCTCGCCGCACGATTCCTGCAGGACTGCATTGGAGGTCGTCTATGAGGCTCTTCTCCCGGGGACGCTGCTGGCTCGCGCTGACGGGTCTGCTCCTGGCATCACCCCAGGCAACGCTGGCGGACGCATTCGTTGACAAGGCCAACGAGATGGCGTCGGCGACGCCGGGCACCAAGCGAGCCCAGGACGTGCTGTTCCCCGCGCTGGCGAAGATGCGCACGCCGCCGATGGACCTCAACTCCAACGAGGGCGTGCGTGAGATGCTGATGCTGACGCCAGACGACGGCGAGTGGCAGCGCATGGCCCGATGGGCCCAGCGCGAGCCGCAGCAGAAGGCTCTTGAAGCGCTGCGGGCCATCAGCGGGCCGGACGACCTGTACATCATCGGCATCCCCTACGGCAGCGAGGGGCTGGACGACGCCTGGATCGACGCCGGGCTGTACGTCGAGCTGGGGCCGAGCAACCTGCTCGCCGGCGCGCAGTTCTACTACTTCGAGAAGCTGGAGCACCTCTTCGGACTGGCGATGTTCGAGGGCGCGCGGCTGGCCTCCGAGGGCGAAGGTGCCGAGGCACTGGCCGTGCTCATCGACGCGATGTTCCTCGGACGCATCGTCACCGAGCGCGCCTTCGCTGAGGAGGTGCAGCAGGGCCTGTGGTTCATGCTGACGGCATCGGAGCGCATCCGCGACGTCGTGTACCTGTTCATCGACAACTTCACCGTCGAGGATCTTGTGCAGGCGTCCGAGCGGCTGGATCCGGCCTTCGGCGACATGCAGCTCGCGCAGATTCCCTTCCCCGAGGCGGATCGCGTGGCGATTGAGCAGATCGTGGACTGGGGCTTCGTCGAGCGCCGGGGTGTGATCCCGGACAAGCTCGCGCAGGCCATGGCCGAGGTGCGTTCCTCCGATCGTCCGCTGCGGCGCTTCTCCGAAGCGGCGTACTGGCGCGAACTGGTGGAGCAGCATCCTGACTTCTTCGACACCTCCGATCGCATCACCGAGGTCTTCGGCGACTGGCGCAAGCGCTGGGCGGTCATCAACCAGTTCGATCCGATCCACCAGTTCCCGACGGACTTCCGACAGCTCGACGGCTCGCAGTACCCGATCCTCTACTACCTCCTGAGCGAGCCGGACCAGCTGTACGACATGCGGCTCGAACTGCTCGTGGACAGCCGCGGCACATTCAATTCGCTTGGCGTCGCCGCGTTCCGCGCACGTGAGAACCGCTGGCCGCCGAACCTGTCCTCGGTCGCGCCGGGCTACATCCGGACGACGGCTCCGGATCCGTGGCACCTCGACAGACGTCTGGCGAACATCCGTTCGAACGCAGCGTTCCAGCCCTTCGAGTACTTCGTGCCGATCCGTGATCAGCGGCGCAACCGCCGTGAAGATCCGACGCCGCACCCCGTCACGATCATCTATCAGGAGGGTCTGACGCCGGAGATGATCGGCGGCGGCATGGGTGACATGGGCGCGGACTTTGGGGGCGACTTCGAGGGTGACTTCGACGGCGGCGGCATGGGCATGGGCTTTGACCCGTCGATGTTCGGCGCCGGCGGCTTCGACATGCTCGGCAACGCATCGATGGACGACATCCCCGACGACGTCTTCGATCCCGAGACCTTCACCGTCGATGTGCGTCGCCTGCGTGAGTATCTGATCGACGACATCCAGACCGCTCCGGTCACGCGGGAGGATCTGGATTCACTGCGCTCGGATCTTCAGGAACTGATCGATGACAACGTGACCGCAGCGAACGTGCGCGACAAGCTCGCCGAGGCGCTGGAGGAATTGCGGTCCGACCCGATGGCCATGGGCATGGTCGAGGGCTTCGGCATCGACGTGGACGAGATGGAGGGGCTGCTCGGCGACCTTGGCGAGGAGTTGCTGAGCGATCGCAGCATCCAGCGCGTCATCGACACGGTGCGCGATGGCGGCGACATCGCAGAACAGGACGCCCGCGATGCCGCCGAGGCGATGGTCAGCATCGCCGTAGACGAGAAGTACATCGATCCGATCATGGAGACCGTCAAGTCGGCGATGGAGGCGATGGGCTCGATGATGGCGGACATGGGGATGGCCGGGAGCGATGCCGGCTTCACCGCCTTCATCGATGACTCGCAATTCATCCTGTACTCGCGCGGCTGGGACGAGATCGATGGCGAAGCGCTGTCCGTCGGGCCGCAGGGCTCGGACATCCTGATCTGGCCGCCGCTGATCAGCCTGGAGCGCGAGGCAGGGCGCTGAGCATCAGGGAATACACGGAGTGATTCGGAGGTTGGTTGGCCTCGGACGGGTCTGCCACGACATCGACTGGAGAAGGCATGAGTGAGCCGCACAAGCTACTGATCATCGGATCGGCCCGGGGTCGTTCTTCGCGACACCGACGTAACACACCGGGCTGAGATCGGCGCGTGCGGCGTAGATGGCGGCGGTCCAGCCGGCTGGGCCGGATCCGATGATCAGTAGCTTGTGCGGCTCACTCATGCCTTCTCCAGTCGATGTCGTGGCAGACCCGTCCGAGGCCAACCAACCTCCGAATCACTCCGTG
>JBCBTA010000332.1:0-3893 GCA_039818905.1 Planctomycetota bacterium | reverse complement strand
GTGAAGAAGTTGTCGAGGCAGATGACGTCATGTCCCTCCTCGACGAGGCGTTCACAAAGGTGCGAGCCGAGGAAGCCGGCGCCGCCGGTGACGAGGATGCGCTTGATCTGCGACACAGCGTGTTCGTCCGTTCTGTGCGTGGTTCAGAGTTCGGGGGGGCGATATCGTAGCTTCCCGGAGCGGGGGCGGATCCGGGGGAGCAAGGCCCGGAAACACCCCCATCGGCACACGTCGAGCGGGGCTTGACGCGGGTCGCCCGGACAAATGACCGATCCGGGTGTGACGACGGGACCAGCCAACGATGACCGCCATTCTGGGCATCTCGGCCTACTACCACGACTCCGCCGCCGCTCTGGTGGTGGACGGCGATATCGTCGCGGCCGCCCAGGAAGAGCGCTTCACGCGCAGGAAACACGACTTCGCCTTCCCGACGCACGCCATCGACTTCTGCCTGGAGCAGGCCGGGCTGACGCCGGCGGACCTCGACTACGTCGGCTTCTATGACAAGCCGCTGCTCAAGTTCGAGCGGCTGCTCGAGACCTACCTCGCGTATGCGCCCGTGGGATTCCGCTCCTTCCTCAAGGCCATGCCGCTGTGGCTTCGCCAGAAGCTGCATCTTCCACGCGAGATGAGCAAGGGGCTCCGCAAGCAGTACACCAAGCGGTTCGTTTTCACCGAGCACCATGAGTCGCACGCCGCCAGCGCGTTCTTCCCGTCGCCCTTCGAGGAGGCCGCGATCCTCACGCTCGACGGCGTGGGCGAGTGGGCCACCACCAGCGTCGGCATCGGCCGCGGCAATCGCATCGAGCTGAAGCAGGAACTGCACTTCCCACACTCGCTCGGCCTGCTGTACTCCGCCTTCACCTACTACTGCGGCTTCCGCGTCAACAGCGGCGAGTACAAGCTCATGGGCCTTGCGCCCTACGGCGAGCCGATCTACGCCGACGTCATTCGTGACAAGCTCATCGACATCAAGCCCGACGGCTCCTTTCGGCTCGACATGCGCTCCTTCAACTACTGCCAGGGCCTGACGATGACCGGCCCGCGCTTCCACGAGCTCTTCGGGCGCGGGCCGCGGCAGCCGGAATCCGAACTCACGCAGATGGACATGGATCTCGCTGCGTCGGTCCAGACCGTCACCGAGGATGTCATGCTCCTGTGCGCGCGGCATGCACACGAGATCACAGGAATGTCCAACCTCTGCCTTGCCGGCGGCGTTGCGCTGAACTGCGTCGGCAACGGACGCATCCTCCGCGAAGGACCCTTCGATCGGATCTGGATCCAGCCCGCCGCGGGTGATGCCGGTGGTGCACTCGGGGCGGCGACGTTTATCTGGCATCAGTTGCTGGAGAACGGGCGCACGCCCGTGCCCCACGATGCCCAGCACGGCTCGCTGCTCGGGCCGCGCTTCGATGACGCATCGATCCGCAGCCTTCTTGAGAAGCAAGGCGCAACGTTCCACCACATCCCCGGCGAGCAGGACCTGTGCGAGCGGGTCGCCGGGCTCATCGCGGACGAGAAGGTCGTCGGGTGGATGCAGGGACGAATGGAGTTTGGACCTCGTGCACTGGGCAGCCGCAGCATCATCGGCGACGCGCGGAGCCGGAAGATGCAGTCGGTGATGAACCTCAAGATCAAGTTCCGCGAGTCCTTTCGGCCGTTCGCGCCATCGGTGCTGCACGACCATGCGTCGGACTACTTCGAGTTGCGCGATGAGGACGAGAGCCCGTACATGCTCGTGGTCGCACCGGTGCACCCCTCCAAGCGCACGGATGTGTCCAACGGCGATGTCACGGGCATCGACAAGCTGAAGGTCATCCGCTCGGAGGTGCCGGCGATCACACACGTCGATTGCTCTGCTCGCGTGCAGACGGTCGATCCGCATCGCCACCCGCGGTACCACGCGCTGCTCACGTCATTCGAGGCGAAGACGGGCTGCCCAGTCCTGATCAACACGAGCTTCAATATTCGTGGCGAGCCGATCGTGTGCACGCCGTCGGATGCGTACCGCTGCTTTATGGCGACCAACATGGATGCGCTGGTCATCGAGGACTTCCTGCTGCTCAAGGAGGAGCAGGAGGGCGCCCAGACGCACGACGCATCGGCCTACCTCTCGGAGTTCGCGCTGGACTGATGATCGAACTGCGCACCAACCCGTCCGCCCGTGAGCTGCGCTGGTTCGGTGTGCTGGTGGCCGTGTTCTGCACTATCTTTGGGCTGATCATCTGGGGCAAGGCGGTATGGCTGTTCGGCGCACAGACGATGACGGCGCCGATCGTCATCTGGAGTTTCGGCGCCCTCTTCTGCCTGACCTACTACGCCGTGCCTCCGCTGCGGCGATGGATGTATGCGGGGTGGATCCTGGCAGTGTTTCCCATCGGATGGGTGGTCAGCCACGTCGTGCTCGCGGCGGTGTACTACGTCATCCTGACGCCGATCGGGCTGCTGCTGCGGCTGTTCGGCAAGGACCCGATGCATCGGCGAATCGAGCCCGATCGGGCCTCGTACTGGATCGACCGCGGCGAAGCGTCCGATTCCTCGCGATACTTCCGGCAGTTCTAGCCGTCCGGTCCTGAAGGGGACACGCATGAGCGAACCACAGACTGACACCCCCGCGACCAAGGCAGCGTCCGACTTCGAACGCCAGGCGTCCGAGGAGCGGACCGGGCTCATCGCCGAGTTCCGGGACTTCCTTCGGCACAACAAGAAGTGGTGGCTGACGCCGATCATCGTGGCGCTGCTGCTGCTCGGCCTGGTGGTGGTACTCAGCGGGACAGCCGCGGCGCCATTCATCTACACGCTCTTCTAAGCGGTGGCGGGTCCGAGGTGGACCCCGGAATGCCCGCTGCCGGTCGGCTGGCCTTCAGACCCGTCTCCGCCCGGCCGACCAAACCCCTGGGGCCGCCCCGGCGTACCCGGAACAGGAGCATCGATGGCGAAGATGAAACGGGCGCTGGTCACAGGCATTACCGGGCAGGACGGCAGCTACCTCGCGGAGCTGCTGATCGCCAAGGGCTACCAGGTCCATGGCATCGTCCGCCGCGCGTCCACCTTCAACACAGATCGCATCGAGCACCTGTACCACGACCCTCACGAAGAGGGTCCCAACATGACACTGCACTACGGCGATCTGTGCGATGCCGACAGCCTCAACCGGCTGGTCCGGGCCATCCGGCCGCACGAGGTATACAACCTCGGCGCCCAGTCGCACGTGCGCGTGTCCTTCGATCTGCCGGTGTACACCGCCGAGACGATCGCCATGGGCACACTGAAGATGCTGGAGGCCGTGCGCATCTGTCAGGACGAGATCGGGCGGGAGATCCGCTTCTACCAGGCATCGTCCAGTGAGCAGTACGGCGAAGTGGTCGAGACGCCGCAGACGGAGCAGACGCCCTTCCGTCCTCGCAGCCCGTACGCGTGCGCCAAGGTGATGGCCCATCAGCTGGCGGTGAACTACCGCGAGGCCTACGGCATGCACGTGAGCTGCGGCATCATGTTCAACCACGAGTCGCCGCGACGGGGTGAGACGTTCGTCACCCGGAAGATCACGCGCGCAATCGGTCGCATCAAGCATGGCCTGCAGGACCGCGTCTACCTCGGCAACCTCGACGCCCGGCGCGACTGGGGCTTTGCCGGCGACTACGTCCGGGCCATGTGGACCATGCTGCAGCACCCGCCTTCGGACTATGTCATCGCGACGGGGCGGTCGATCAGCGTCCGCGAGTTCGCCGAGTTGGCCTTCGCCCACGCGGGGCTGAGCGACACCTTCAAAGCGTGCGTGGCGTTCGACGCGCGATATGTGCGCCCCACGGAGGTGGACGTGCTGCTGGGGGACGCCTCCAAGGCCCGGGCCGAGCTGGGCTGGGAGCCCGGAACCACGGTGGAGCAGCTCG
>JBCBTA010000331.1:0-3926 GCA_039818905.1 Planctomycetota bacterium | reverse complement strand
CCCGTCGTCGTGCGCTGCTCGCGCGTCTCCTGCACACCGAGGACAACATTGCCAGCGTCACGCAGCGCGCGCCGAAGCAGCGCATCGTCGTCGATCTCGATGACGCTGCCGTCAAGACTGCGCTCCAGTCGCGTCGGCTGCGGCTCCTCGAGCACGATGTCGAGCGCGATGGTGCGGGCGCCGGCGTCCTTGAGCGCGGTAACAGCCATGGCCAGGCGCTCGCGTTTCCAGGGCCATCTTCCGATCTCGCGCAAAGCGATGACATCGATATCGACGTGCACGATCTCGTCGCTGGGTGGCGGCGAGAAGTTTTGTGCGACGCGCATGCGCAGATCGGTCGCGTATCCCTCTCCTTGATTGAGGATACCCGTGTGTGAAAGGACCAATGTGAAGATGGTGAGAGCCGTTCCGATGACAGCCGTCCGTAGACCCGTGGAGGCGGGCACACGACTGCGGACACGCTTCAACTGTTCCATGGGGAGGCTCATCAATCACAAGATACGACAGCGCATGACGTTGGGGGTTTTTGCGGGCGAGCGACGGGCGTTCCGACGAAAGGTTTTCTTCTGGCCCCAAAACCGGCTATGTTGTGGCAGGGCGCCAATGTTGGCTTGGCGCTGAGGCCACCGTGCCGTGGCCTGATGGGTCATCGATCCATCGGCAGCCCACATGATGTTGTGCTTCTGGATGCTTGAGTGCGCGGCATCGACGGGAGGACAGGCGGTGGATACGAAAAGGCCTGATGAAGAAGCGAATGACAAGGCGCTTGCCTATTTTCGCGGGATGGTCGAAAGCGTCGGGGTAAAGCGCTTTGCGCACTCCCTTGGTCTCTCGACGCGACAGGTCAATCGCATTCTTGCCGGCGCACAGCCCAACCCGGTCAATCGACTGCTGCGCAGTCTGCAGGCGTGCCATCCGGAGCATGGCGATGCCGCGCTGGATTTCGTGTGTCAGGAGATGGGCGGCTACTTCGTTCGGGAGGACGGATCGCTCGATGACGCTTCGATCAACGCGGTGCGCGAGTGCGCCGAGGCGATCGCGGCGATCTCCGACGGGCGCATCACTGAAGTCGATGAGGTGGAGATCCGTGAGGCCATTACCGCACTGATCGGACTCAGCCGCATCGTGCAGGAGCAGCGTCGCAAGGAGAAGCGGCCCGACGGCATCGAGATCTCCGTGCGCACGACCGATGTGCTTGGCGACGGCGCGATCACCGACCGCCGATGAAGACGCCGGCGATCGACGCCGTCATCCAGCTTGCCAGCGCTCCGCCCAACATGGCCCGCAGTGCCAATGCCGCGAAGTCCTTGCGCCGGCCCGGCGCGATCGCGCTGAGGCCACCAATCTGAATGGCGATCGATCCGAAGTTGGCAAAGCCACACAGCGCGTACGCGGCGATCTGACCGGAGCGCTCCGACAGCAGTGGTGCCGCGCCGTCTCCGGGATGCAGCGCATCTCCAAGGTTGGCGAAGGCGACAAACTCAGTGACCAGCACCTTCTGGCCGAGGAGCGATCCGACCAGCTGTGCTTCCGCCCATGGCACACCAAGGCACCACGCCAGTGGTGCAAGCAGCCATCCGAGAATCACCTCGAGTGACAGCACGGGGATGCCGTGGGCCTCACGCCACGCCTCGATCGGGCCCAAGCCGCTCAGCAGTTCCAGGGGCCAATTCACCAGCGCGAGCAGGGACAGGAACGCGATCAGCATGGCGCCGACGTTGAGCGCGAGCTTCAGGCCATCGGTCGCACCAGCGGCTGCGGCATCGAGGACATTGCTGTCGCGATCGTGTGTCACGCCGAGCCCTGCAAGATGCTCATCCGGGGGCGTCGCGATCTCGGGGACCAGAATCCGTGCCATCACGAAGGCCGCCGGCGCGGACATTACGCTCGCTGTGATGAGGTGACGCGCAAAGGCGATGCGCTCGGCCGGGTCCTCGCCACCCAGCATCTGTACATACGCTGCGAAGACCGAGCCAGCGATGGTCGCGAAGCCGCCGACCATCAGGGTCATCAGCTGGGCCCGTGTCATGCGATCGATCAGCGGTTTCACCGTCAGCGGCGCCTCGGTCTGCCCGACGAAGACGTTCGCCGCCATCGCCATCGCTTCGGCGCCGGTGACGCCCAGTGTGCGCCGCATCAGCCACGCGAGCGCCGCGATCAGACGTTGCATCACGCCGACGTGGTACAGCACCGCCATCAGCGATGCGAAGAAGATGATCACCGGAAGCACGTGGATCGCGAAGACGACACCCATCGGTCCGTTCGGATCGCCGAGCTCGGGGCCGAAGATGAAGCTGATGCCGGCGGCGGCTCGGTCGATGACGCCGGTCACCGCGCGAGCGAGCCAGGTGAAACCGTCGCTGATCACCGGCAGTGCCAGGAGCACTGCTGCGAGCCCCGCCTGCACCGCCACGCCCGCTGCGACGAGTCTCCAAGGGATGCGGCTGCGGTTCTCCGAGGCCAGGGCGGCAAGCCCGATCATCACCAGCACACCCAGGAGCCCAATCAACTGCATGCCCACGCCCTTTCGTCGCGGCGGCCTGCCGCGCCGAAAGGGTCGCAAAAAGACAAGCGACCCGCATCTCGGGAGGGAGGTGCGGATCGCTGGAGGAGAGAGAACTGAATGAATCGGCAGAGAGTCGAAGGAGAGACGTGTGATCTGTGTTCACGTCTCTATACGGAGACAAGGCCCGGCGAGTTCGGTGACGCGCGCGGAAATCGCGCTGCGAATTCGGCAGGCTTGATCCTGTTTTTTGGGCCGTGGAGGCCGATTCGGGGGGTCTTACCGGACGGTATCGTCGTGGGAGCCCACCTTGTGGTGCCCGTTGCGTCCGATAATTTCAACCTCGACGGGACCGCTCTCGGCCTCGTCATCCTGGAGCATGGCGTCCAATTCCCGGCCGATCCGGGAGGCGAGGTTGTCGAATCGCAGCCGGGCGGGCCCGACGCGGACGGTCATGCCGGCGGTGATCTCCACCTCGGTGATGCGCTGATCCCCGACGAAGCTGCCGTGGGTCGATCCCAGGTCGCGGAGCGTCCACTCGCCATCGGCGTCGGAGCTGATCTCGGCGTGGCGCCGTGACACGACCGGGCTGTTGATGCGGATGTCGCACCCCTCGGCACGTCCGATAGTCACCGTCCGCTCGCCGTTGAGCTCGAGCTTGCGCAGCGTCTGGCCGTTCGGCGATGTGATGGAGATTTCGAGCACGGGAACCACCTTCCGGCCTTCCAATCCGCACGCATCAGCCGCGGAGTTTCGAAGACCTGTCGCACCCTCCGGAAATCACTATACCGATCAACCCTATCGGCTCCAAAGGCCACGTGGACGAATCTGGGTCGTTCGAATGCGGCGATCCCCCCAATCGGTGCGAGGCAGATCACTCGTATGACGGCTGGGGGATGTCCGTGAGCAATTGTCGCACGAGGGCATCGGTGTCGATGCCCTCGGCGCTGGCGGCGTAGCTGAGCACGAGGCGGTGCCGAAGCACTGCCGGTGCCAGACGCTGCACGTGCTGCGCGCTGGGCGTTGGTCGTCCCTCCAGCGCGGCGAGGCACTTGGCCGCGAGCACGAGGGCCTGTCCGGTGCGGGGTCCGGCGCCCCACGCGATGAAGGGTGCGAGCGTCTTCGGACACGTCGGATCATCTGGTCGCGTCGCCCGTGTCAGGGCCACGGCGTAGTCGATGACGTGATCACTGACGGGAATGCGTCCGATCGCCTGCCGAAGGCGCACGAGTTCATGCCCGTCGAAGAGAGGCTCAATGCGGGCGGCGTTGTGCGCGATCTGCTCGCTCAGTCCAACGATGCGCCGCTCCTCGGCGACCTTCGGGTACTCCATGCGCAGCATCAGCATGAACCGGTCGAGCTGGGCCTCGGGCAATGGATAGGTGCCCTCCTGCTCGATGGGGTTCTGCGTCGCGACAACGAT
>JBCBTA010000330.1:0-3963 GCA_039818905.1 Planctomycetota bacterium | reverse complement strand
TCGGGGCCGAGCGCATCGGCCCGCTCGTCGAGCCGACCATCAAGCGCGACCTCGGTGCTGGCAGTCTCCGCCGCGGCGGGCGCTTCGGGCTGCGGCTCGGGGGTCGGGGTCGTCTCGGGCGTCTCAGGAGAAGTCATCGCGTGCTGTTCCATGGAAAGTGTTCTGCTGCGCGCGCAGACGAATCGATCGGTGCGCGCCGGATGCGGAGGGCGTCAGACGGACTCGAGGACGCCGACTCTCTGGAAGATGAAGGAGAACAGGAGATCGGTGACCAGCAGAATGGCGGCGATCACCACGCTGATCATGATCACGACCCACGTTGACCCGATGATCTCGCGCCGCGTGGACCAGTTGACCTTCTTCATCTCGCCTTCGGTGGCGATCAGGAACTCGCCGGTGCTTCGCTTCACGTAGCACAGCCAGTACAGGATCACGCCACCAAACAGAATGATTGCTGCAACGACGCCGCCCTGCAGATAGATCCGCTCGAAGTCCACGTCGATGGTCTCGAGCTTGCCCGAGACATACAACGCGGCAAATGCAATGAGCATGCCCCCGCCGATCGCGCTCATCAGGCGAGTCCAATATCCCTGACCCGGCTTGTAGACGAGTGCCGACATTGCAAAGGGCTCCTCTCTGCTGCTGCTGCCGCGAAACACGCCGGGAAGGAATCGAACCCTCAACCTGCGGATTTGGAATCCGCTGCTCTGCCAATTGAGCTACCGGCGTACCCGGACAGGGGCATCTGCCCCGTCAGTGAATCATTGACCTCAATCGCCTGTTTCGCCCGCCCGCTTGAAGACGGCAGCATCTCGCCCGGCAACCACGCGAAGGCGATCGTTGGCACCCAGAGTGCCGCGACCACGCTCCATGCCTTCCGGACCTTCCGAGACCTCGAACAGGACCACCGTGTCGCTCTCGGCCTCCCAGGTGCCCTCGAGACCCACGATCGCGTTGCCGCGACGGTCCTCGAACGTCACCACGTAGCTGCCGGATTCCGCGATCTCCAGCGATCCCACCGTGCCCGAGGGCATGCCCTGGGGCACGGTCTCCGCCTCCCAGGAGCCCACGAAGGGCGAGGACGCACAGCCGACGCACAGCGTCAGCATCCCTGCAAGGGCCATTCCACCGGAAAAACGGGATCGCATGGGCCTTACTTCCTTTTGATCTTGTGCATCGTGTGACGACGCAGACGCGGGCAGTACTTCTTCAGCCCTTCCTTCAGGCTCTCGGGTAGACCACCCTTGACGTTCACCGACGTCCGGTAGTTCAGGTCACCCGTCTCGGTGCACTGCAGCCACACATACTCGCGGGCATCGGCCTTCTTCTTCGCCATATCGATGGTCCACTTTCGAAGAGCCCGACACCGGGCACTGTCATCGTGCGATCAGAAGCCGCCGGGGCCGCGTCAGCGACCCCGGCGGTGCATACGTTTCACGATCCGACGAGGCGGATCGGTTGATTACTCGACGATCTCGGAGACCACGCCCGAGCCCACCGTGCGGCCACCCTCACGGATGGCGAAGCGGAGGCCGGCCTCCATGGCGATCGGCTTGTCGCCGAGATCCACCTCGATACCGACGTTGTCGCCGGGCATGCACATCTCGGCGCCGCCGAGAAGGTCCACGCTGCCGGTCACGTCCGTCGTGCGGAAGTAGAACTGCGGCTTGTAGCCCTTGAAGAACGGCGTGTGACGACCGCCCTCTTCCTTGCTCAGGATGTAGACCTCACCCTTGAACTTGGTGTGAGGCGTGATCGAGCCGGGCTTCACGATGACCTGGCCACGCTCGATCTCATCCTTCTCGATACCACGAAGCAGGCAGCCGACGTTGTCACCGGCCTGGCCCTCGTCGAGGCTCTTGTTGAACATCTCGACGCCCGTGACGGTGGTCGTCTTGTTCTCGTTGGTCAGGCCGACGATCTCAGCCGCGTCACCAACCTTGACAACACCACGCTCGATACGACCGGTGGCGACCGTACCACGACCCTTGATCGAGAACACGTCCTCGACCGCGAGAAGGAACGGCTTGTCGGTCTCACGCTGCGGCTCGGGGATGTAGCTGTCCAGCGCCGCGAGCAGCTCGTCGATGCCCTTGCAGTTCTCGTCGCTGTGCGGATCTTCCATCGCAGCCTTGGCCTGACCCTTGATGACCGGGACGTCGTCGCCCGGGAAGTCGTACTTGCTCAGGAGCTCGCGGACTTCCATCTCGACCAGCTCGAGCAGCTCGGGGTCATCGACCAGGTCAACCTTGTTCAGGAAGACAACGATGTGCGGCACACCCACCTGACGGGCGAGCAGCACGTGCTCACGCGTCTGCGGCATGGGGCCGTCAGCAGCGGACACCACCAGGATCGCGCCGTCCATCTGGGCGGCGCCGGTGATCATGTTCTTCACGTAGTCGGCGTGGCCCGGGCAGTCAACGTGCGCGTAGTGACGCGTGTCCGTCTCGTACTCGGTGTGCGAGGAGTGAATCGTCACCGTCTTGGACGAGTCACGAACCGTGCCGCCCTTGGTGATCTCCGCATAGCTCTTGATCTCGCCACCATGGTTCGCGGCCGAACGTGCCGACAGCGCAGCCGTCAGCGTGCTCTTTCCATGGTCGATGTGACCAATCGTGCCAACGTTGACGTGGGGCTTGGTCCTCTCGAAGGTACCCTTGGCCATCTCAGCAAAACCTCCAACGCGTGATGCGAGAAGCCTTCACGCGAAGGCCACGCTCTCGTCGAAATCTGTCGCGCACCGGCGACCACCGCCGGACGCTCGACACGCCCTCTCACGGCGCGTCGCACGGGACACTGTCGCGCCCGCAACTTCCATACCCCGGAACCATCCGGAGATTGATGAACTGCTTGTCGCCCGCGCATCCCACCGATCCGCGAGCAGGAAACCATTATGCACGAAGAGCACGCCCCAGGGCGGGCGGCCCACGGCGCACTCGGTCAGAGCCACCGATGGGACTTGAACCCATGACCTCACCCTTACCAAGGGTGTGCTCTACCACTGAGCTACGGTGGCCTGCACACACGCCGGCGCACCGGCCGGGCGAGCCGCAGAATGTAGCCGCCGGAGGGGCTCCAGACAAGTCCAACCCCCCTTTCCGACCAACTCGGACCTACTCCCCCTGCAGCCGCGACGCCCAGTTCTGCACGAACCGCAGCCGGTCCGGGCAGAACCCCTCGATGACCTCCTGCACCTGCTCCGGCGTCGCCTTGGCGAACATCAGGAATCGGCCGTCCGGCCCCACGTCCCACGATCGAACAGGGTTCGGGATGCCCCACGGCGTGCTCTCGAACAACTCCGCCGGCGAGCCGAGTTCCAGCCGGCCATCCACCTCCGTCACGCGCACCGCGGTGGCCCAGTCCCTCCGGGACCCATCCTCCATGGTGTACGACCTGTAGAAGAGTTCCGACCCGTCTCTGGCCCAGACCGGAGCCACGCCGCCCGAGCCGCTGACCTGAATCACCTCGCCCTCCCGGAGGAAGGGCCGGACGTACACCTCAGGCCGCCCCGACTCGAACGAGCCGTAGGCCAGCCACCTGCCATCCGGAGAGACGGTGGGCCACGCCTCCCGCACCTCGGGCGTCCGCGTGAGCCACTGCCATCCCTCGGACTCGCTCCACACTCCCAGATCCGAGTTGAACTCCGGGAGGAACAACACGCTCACCAGATGCCGCCGGTCCGTCGTCCACTCCGAGGCGATCGCGGAGAGGACGCCCTCGGGCGGGTCAATCTGCCCCCGCACCGTGCCTTCACCGATGACGGTGGACTTGATGGTGAATCCGCCCTCCCCCTCGGCATCGTTGAACGTCACCTGATTCGGCGTCGGACCCCACATTGCCCACAGGACCGACGCCCCGTCGAACGCACGCCGAATCAGGTGACGTTCAACGATGCCGAGGGGGAGGGCGGATTCACCATCAAGTCCACCGTCATCGGTGAAGGCACGGTGCGGGGGCAGATTG
>JBCBTA010000329.1:0-3964 GCA_039818905.1 Planctomycetota bacterium | reverse complement strand
TCGCCAAGAAGTACCGCAACCGCGGGCTGAGCTTCTTGGACATCATCCAGGAGGGCAACACGGGCCTGATGCGAGCGGTGGACAAGTACGAGTACAAACGAGGCTACAAGTTCTCGACGTACGCGACGTGGTGGATCCGCCAGGCCATCACCCGCGCCATCGCGGATCATGCCCGCACCATCCGTATCCCGGTGCACATGATCGAGACGATGAGCAAGCTGCGGAACATTCAGAAGCAGCTGCTGCAGAAGCTCGGACACGAGCCGACGATCGAGGAACTCGCCGAGGCGGCGGGCATGAGTGTCGGTGAGACGCGCCGCGTGATGAAGATCAGCCGCCACCCGATCTCGCTGGACCGTCCGGTCGGCGAGAGCGAGGACAGCTACTTCGGCGACTTCATCGAGGACGACAGCCAGGAGGCGCCGTCCAACGCCGCCGCGAGCGAGATGCTCAAGCGCCGCATCGAGGACGTGCTCAAGACACTGACCTACCGCGAGCGCGAGATCGTCAAGCTGCGCTACGGCATTGGTGACGGCTACACCTACACCCTCGAGGAGGTGGGCCGGATCTTCAAGGTGACGCGCGAGCGTGTGCGTCAGGTCGAGGCCAAGGCCATCCGCAAGCTGCAGCACCCTGTGCGGTCGCGGAAGCTGGAGTGCTTCGTGGACGGCCCGGTCGAGGAGACCGTCTCCGCCTGACCCCCCCTGCCTCGAGAGACCAACGAACGTCAATGAAGAGCCCCGGCACTGGTGCCGGGGCTCTTTCTTCATATCCTTCCATACACCCGCGGTAGACGCGGCTTCACGAGGGACGCATGGCACTTCGATACACCAAACGACTGCTCGCGCACATGACGCACGCGAGCTATGAACCGAGCGACATCAATCGCCTCGCCGCCGACCTGGGCGTCCCGGAGGATGAGCGCGAGGCGTTCGCGCAGGCGGTACAGGAGCTCGCCGGCGCCGGACAGGTCGTTCTCGGTGGACAGGGCCTGGTGACCTTGCCGCCGATCGGCAGCGAACTCATCGGGTCGTTCAAGCGCAACCCGAAGGGATTCGGGTTCATCATCCCGCAGCAGGCCAACGAGCACGGCGATCTGTTCGTGCCCGCCCCCGAAACGCTCGACGCGATGACGGGCGACACCGTGCGGGCGGAGGTGCTGCATCGACCGCGTCGCGGCGGCAAACCAGGGCAGAGCCCCTACGTCGGGCGCATCGTCGAGGTCATCGAGCGCCGGCAGGGCTCGTTCACGGGAGAGCTCAGCCGCAGCGGCGGGCAGTGGATCGTCTCTCCCGATGGCAAGGCGGTGACCGAACCGGTCGTCGTGAAGGACGCCGAGTCGAAGAACGCGCGCGAGGGTGACAAGGTCGTCTTCGAGATCACGCAGTACGCCGAGGGCGACTGGCTTGCCGAGGGTGTCATCGTGCGCGTGCTGGGCGCGTCGGGCGAGCCGGACGTCGAGACGGCGGCGGTCATCGAGGCCTTCGGGTTGCCGGGCGAGTTCCCCGATGCCTGCAGCGTTGAGGCGCGGCAGCTCGCGATCGACTTCGATGAGCGGATGCGCGATCACACGAGTGGCGACGATCCGTTCGATCCGGACGAGCGTCTGGACATGCGCGATCAGTACGTGCTGACGATCGATCCGCCGGACGCCAAGGACTACGACGATGCCCTGAGCATCGAGCGGCTGGACGAGATCGCCGGCGGCGGGCCTGGGTGGCGCCTGGGCGTGCACATCGCCGACGTGTCGAACTTCGTCACGCCGGGCACGGTGCTGGACGACGAGGCCAAGGATCGCTGCAACTCGGTGTACCTGCCGCGGCTGGTGATCCCGATGCTGCCGGAGGTGCTGAGCAACGGCATCTGCTCGCTACAGGAGGGCGTGCCGCGGTTCTGCAAGAGCGTTTTCATCGACTACGACGACCATGGCAACGTACGCGGCCGCGGCTACAGCGCGACGATCATCGAGTCCAACAAGCGGCTGACCTATCTCGAGGCGCAGGCCCTGATCGAGGGCAACGAAGTCGAGGCGCGGACGCACGCCCGCACGGAGCCGGCGTACACGAAAGAGATGGCCGGCGCACTGAAGCACATGAATGCGCTGAGCCGCGCCATTCGTGAGCGTCGCCGCAAGAACGGCATGATCCACCTGGATCTGCCCGACGTCGAGCTGATCTTCAACGACGAGGGTCGCGTCGTCGATGCCGAGCCTGAGGATGATGCGTACACGCACACGCTCATCGAGATGTTCATGGTCGAGGCGAACGAAGCGGTCGCGCGGCTGTTCGAGGAGCTGGGCGTTCCGGTCCTGCGCCGCATCCACCCCGAGCCGGTCCCCGGCGCGCAGGAACAGTTGCGCGACTTCGTGAAGGTCGCCGGCTTCCGCATCCCCAAGAGTCCGACGCGGGAGGAACTGCAGGCACTGCTGGACGCAACGGCGGGTTCGCCCGCTGCCCCTGCGGTTCACTTCGCGGTGCTTCGCACGCTGACACGGGCGGAGTACTCGCCGGCGCTGATCGGCCACTACGCCTTGGCGAGCGAGGCGTACTCCCACTTCACGAGCCCGATCCGGCGCTATCCCGATCTGACGGTGCACCGCGCGTTCACGAAGTACCTGGAGCTGACGGGCAACGGCAACCGTGCGCCGCGCAGCGAGGGCGAGAAGAAGCAGCTGGGCAAGAAGCTGAAGGAGACGGCGGATTGTCCGGATGAGCCGACGCTGGTGCAGATCGGCAACAAGTGCAATCTGCGCGAGGAGAACGCGACCAACGCCGAGCGCGAGCTGCGCCAGTTCCTTGTCTTGCAGCTGCTCGGCGAGCACATCGGCGAGTCGTTCGCGGGACTGGTCACGGGCGTGAGCCCGGCGGGCGTCTTCGTGCGGCTGGACAAGTACCTCGCCGAGGGTCTGGTGAAGACGTCGGACCTGCCCGTGCCGCGAGATCCAAAGAAGCCGCACGTGTATCAGCGTGCCCTGTGGCGTCTGGACCGCAAGACGGGTGCGCTGGTCGAGGTGAACAGCGGACGCTCGTTCAACATCGGTGACCAGATCGACGTGACGGTGACAGAGGTCGATCTGCCGCGGCGCCAGATGGAGTTGGTCGTGACCGAAGGCGAGTCGCGCTCGGTCGGCAAGGCGAAGAAGCTCTCCGGCGGCGGCGGAACGGGCCCCGGCGGCGACGCAGCCGGGGGCGGCCTCGCGGCCGGGCTGCGCATCGGTGATGCGTACGAGGAGTTCAAGCCGCGGACGGGCGCGCAGAAGCGGTCGCAGCGCAGTCGCTCGCGCGACAAGCGCAAGAGCGACTACCGCTCGGACCGGAAGGGCAAAGGCAAGCGGCAATGAGCACTCGGTCGTGGAAACAGCGTGTCGATGCCATCGATGCCGCTGTCATCCACGGCATGGAGCGCTATGGGCACTTCGTTGAGCGCATCGCGCTGGCGATCCTGTTCATCTGGTTCGGCACGCTGAAGGTGATCGGTGTCGAGTCGGCGACGTCGATCATCGCGAAGACGGTGTACGTCGGTCCGCCCGAGATCACGGTCCCCGTACTTGGAGCCTGGGAGGTGGCCATCGGCGTCTGCTTCCTCGTGCGCAGACTCAACCGGATTGCCATCCTGCTGCTGGCCATCCGTCTTCCCGGAACGCTGCTCGCTCTGGTGCTGCGGCCTGACGAGTGCTTCCAGGGAAGCGTGTTTCTGCCGACGATTCAGGGGCAGTATCTGCTGAAGGACATGGCGATCATCGGGGCCGCATTGGTGATCGGCGCGATGGTGCGCCGAGATCGCGGAAAGCACTGGCTGTAGTCAATCGAGTCCCGTCAATTGCAACGCGATGACCTGGCTGCCCTGCTGACCATCGGCGCCGAAGTTGTCATCGGCGATGAGCAGCAGAAGCCGGCCGGTGTCATCGGGATTGCCGGTCAGCGATGCGATCGTCGGGCCAAGTGTCATGGCTTCAAGGTTGCCG
>JBCBTA010000328.1:0-3980 GCA_039818905.1 Planctomycetota bacterium | reverse complement strand
TGGATGAACCGGTACCTTGAGCCTGGCAATGTCACCCCCGATGAAGCGGTGCGCGTTCTCGAGGCAACGAGCTTCCCGATCGAGGAGCGGCAGGACCTCCCCGACGGCGACGCCGTGCTCGATGTCGAGATCACCAGCAACCGCGGTGACTGCGTGTGCCACCTCGGGCTCGCCCGCGAGCTGAGCGCTGCCACGGGACGCAGGCTCGTTGTCCCCGAGGTCACGCTCGGCGATGGCGGCGGCGCCGTTTCGGAACACACCTCCATCGACAACCAGGTTCCCGGGCTCTGCCCGAGGTTCACGGCCCGAATCATTCGCGGCGTGACCGTCGGTCCGAGCCCGGCGTGGCTCGTCGATCTGCTGGAGCGCATCGGCCAGCGCTCGATCAACAACATCGTGGACGTCTCCAACTTCGTCCTGTTCGAGCTTGGCCATCCGAGTCACACCTTCGATCTCAACACGCTTGCGGAGCAGCGACTCATTGTGCGCCATGCAACGGACGGTGAGGCCTTCACCGCGCTGGACGGCAAGTCGCACACACTCCGCACGAGCGACCTCGTCGTCGCCGACGCCAAGCGGGCCGTGTCGCTCGCCGGCGTCATCGGTGGTCTCGATACCGGCGTCACCGAGAAGACGACGGATGTCCTGCTTGAGGTCGCGACATGGGATCCCCCGACCATTCGGCGCACCGCACGGCGTCTGGATATCCGCACGGATGCCGGGTACCGCTTCGAGCGCATCGTGGATCCGCGCAATCTCGCGTGGGCGTCCGCCCGTGTGGCGGAGTTGATCCTCGAAGTCGCAGGAGGCGAACTCGTCGATGGCCTCATCAGCGAGGGCCGATCCTTCGAGCCGCGCAGTGTCGTTGACGTCCGGCTTGCGCGTGTTGCCCACGTCCTCGGCATCGACATTCCCGCGGCGGAAATCACCGGTCTACTCCGGGCCGTCGGCTTCGATGTCGCAGGTGACGGCACGCTTGCATGCACCGTGCCGCACGATCGGCCCGACGTGACGCGCGAGATCGATGTCATCGAGGAGATCGCACGGCTGCACGGCATCGACAAGTTCCCCGTCGCGTCACGACTCGACGTACCGCTGGAGATCGATCACCCCACGACGTGGGCCGATCGCGAGCACGTCCTGCGCATGACCGGCGATGTGCTGACCGCGCATGGCTTCTATGAGACCGTGACGTTCTCCTTCCTTCCTGAAGCGCAGGCGGTGCCCTTCGTGCAGGGTGGAGAGCGCCTCGTCAAGGTCGATGAGGCGCGTCGGAAGGATGCGCCGTTCCTGCGTCCGAGCATCGTGCCGAGTCTGCTCACGTGCCGTCGTGCCAATCAGGACGGCCGTGTCGAGGTTGACGGCGGCGTGCGGCTTTTCGAAATCGCCTCCACCTTCGCCGAGGAAGATGCGAAGGAGGCCCGCAAGACCATCGAGCGACAGAGCCTCGCGATGGTCATGGATGCCGGGACGAAGCACCAACAGCAGCAGGCGTCCTTCCGCGCGATGCGGGGGGCGATCGAGGATCTCATCGAGCGCATCGGTGGACATGCCGCGACGGTGCGCATCGAAACCGCGTCACCCAACGTTCCGATTCTCGTCCAGAGCCCCGCGGCGAAGGTCGTGGCCAATGGCAGCGCGGTCGGGCGCATCGCGCTGCTCGGCACGCGCGAGCTTGGGGCCTGGGGACTCGACGGACCGGTCGTCTGCGCAGAGCTGGACTTCGCGGAACTGCTGTCGCTGTACCCACCGGAGAACAAGGTGGCGTCGCTGCCGACTTTCCCCGCGATCGAGCGGGATCTGAGCCTGGTCGTGGATGAGTCGCTGCCCTGGGCCGATCTCCATGGCCTGGTCGAGGGCCTCGATCTGGAACTCCTCGAGCACTGCTCCTTCGTCGGGACGTTCAGGGGCACGCAGGTCGGCGCGGGGCGCAAGTCCGTCACGCTCCGCCTCGGCTTCCGCGATCCGGGTCGGACACTGCGCCACGAGGAGGTTGATCCACAGATGGAACGCCTCGTTGGGGCCGCGACGTCGAGCCTTGGTGCCGAAGTCAGATCGTAAAGTCTTTCCAGACATATGGTTAGGTCCCATGGCATGCGATGGCTGCATGATCGCATTGTGTTTGGGTCTGTGGATCCCCAGCCCGCTGAGGGTGTCCTGATCCGGGTATACTGAGCGTCCTGGCAGCCGACGAGATGGCACCTCCGCCCTCCTCAGGCCGCCGGCACGACGGGCCGCGCCTCGGAACCGGGGGCCTTGCCCGCGTCGATCAAGGAAGGAGCCGTTGATGACCACCGCGCCGAAGGCCCCAGTGCCCGATACGTCCTCCTCGCAGCATCCGTACCCGGAAGAGGACCGGCCGATCATCTGGATCGATGGTCGCTTCGTGCCGCGGAGCCAGGCCACCATCAGCGTCTTCGACCATGGTCTGCTCTACGGCGACGGCGTCTTCGAAGGCATCCGCATCTACAACGGCCAGATCTTCAAGTGCATGTCCCACCTCGACCGCATCTATCGCAACGCCGAGGCGCTGCACATGATGCGTCAGGGCGACGGCTTCCCCTACACCAAGCAGGAGATGAAGGCGATCCTCGAGCAGTGCGTCGAGGCCAACGGCCTCACCGAAGGCTACATCCGCCTCATCTTCACGCGCGGCACCGGCACGCTCGGGCTCAACCCGTTCAAGTGCCCGCGCCCCACGGTCATCTCCATCGCCGATCAGATCAGCCTGTATCCTGAGGAGATGTACGAGCAGGGCATGCGCGTCGTGGTTGCCAAGCGACCGCGCACGCCGACGGCGTGTCTCGATCCGTCCCTCAAGAGCCTCAACTATCTCAACAACATCCTCGCCAAGGTCGAGGCGATTGATGCGGGGTGCCTCGAGGCGATCATGCTGTCAACCGACGGCCTCGTCGGCGAATGCACGGGCGACAACCTTTTCATCATCAAGGATGGCACGGCGTACACGAGTCCGCTCGAAGTCGGCATGCTCGACGGCATCACCCGCGCTTTCGTCATCTCGACGCTGTGCCCCGATCTCGGCATCGATGTCGTGCAGCAGCCACTGACGCTCGATGACGTGCTCGGCGCCGACGAGATCTTCCTCACTGGCAGTGCCGCGGAGATCATCGCCGTGACACAGGTCGATGACACCACCATCAGTGATGGCGAGGGTGTGCTGACGAATCGCCTGCGTTCGCGCTTCCGTGAACTCGTCACTGCGGATGTGATCCCACAGGACTGATCGCTAGCGAACGCCTTCTTCCATCTCGCGGACGCGCTGCTTGAGGATCTCCAACTCGCGCCGCGCGACCTTGATGAACCAGTCGGAACGCGTTTCCGGGTCGATGTCGCGCATCGCCAGAACATCCGGCTCCAGCCCCGATCCCTCGAAGGGCACGCCGTCGGCCGTCATGGATTGCCACGACGGCAGTGAGACGACCACGCCGTTGTCGAGTTCGTGTGCCGTGGGATTGCCCGACGCCCCGTAGGACGGCTGGCCGACCAGCCACACGCGCTCATTGGCTGCCATCATCATGAGGAAGGCCTCGTTCGAGCTCATGCAGGCTTCGCCCATGAGCACGACCACCGGTCCTCGATAGCGTGCCCCCTCGGCCCGCGGCATCAGCACACGCTCCTGCGGCTCGGTCCAGCCACCGGGCGCGTCGGGATCGCGGAAGCGGTGCATCGCATACACCAGCGGCTCATCGATGAAGCACGCGGCAATCTCCCGGGCCAGTTCCTCGGAGCCACCGGAGTTGGGGCGCACGTCGATGATCAGCCCCGGCGCATCGGCCAGCATGCGTACGCCTTCCAGCGCGGCGAGCACCTCGGCTCTGCGCTGTGCGTCCCACGTCGTGATCAGCAGGTACCCCGTCTGATCTTCCGTGCGACCGATGGAGACCACGTCGGAGAGTTGTTCGAGTTCGGGCAGTTCCGCCGCGACGATGTGGCGGTCGAAGTTCGAGAATGGCGTCGGC
>JBCBTA010000327.1:0-4005 GCA_039818905.1 Planctomycetota bacterium | reverse complement strand
CTGTCGAGGCGCGTCTTCCTGGTTCCACGCCTGCTCGACGGACTCGTAGTACGTGCGGAACGGCTCGACCTGGGCCGCGGCAATGGCATCGACATCAGCACGCGTTGCCCGGCGCATCGGCCCGACGAGCGACTCGACCGTGTTGCCGGCGGCGGCGCCGTCCAACGTGCCGGCCAGCAGATCGAAGTCGGCGCGGCGCGCGGTGGCCATCCACCAGTCACTCATCATGCGGCCTTCCATCTCGATCGAGCGAAGCACGCGGAAGGGGTCCTCATCGTCGAATCGATCGAGTGCGGCGCAGAGCGTTCGGCGCGACGCTTCGTCGAGTGCGTTGATGTCCTCGGCGTACTGGACGACATCGTCGATGAGCTGGAAGATGGACATACCGACGAGTGCACTGATCAGCACCCGATCCTGCGTACAGTGTTCGGCAAGGGCATATCCCGCGGCGAGCGAAGTGGCGGCCTTTGCAGTCTCGCCGTTGTCGAAGGCGACGCGGGCATCCACGGCGAGCAGGAAGGCGCTGAGGCGCATCGCAGAGAGGTGGGGGATCAGAGCACCGGGGCCCTTGTGGTAGTCGATGCCGAAATCGCAGCGCTCCATGGTCGCCGCTTCGATGAGCATGGTGAGCGTGTCGCCCTCAGCAGCGAGGCGGGCCAAGCCTTCGTCGTCCAGCGCGAAGTCACCGTCGGCGAGGGTGCTGGAGTCGATCGCCTGCAGCCATGCGCGCTCGTCTTCCTGCAAGAAGGTCCACGCTCGCCAGTAGCGGAGGGCGGCGTTGGCGTCCGAGGTGAGGTCCGTCTTGGCGAAGGCTTCCCACGCTGGCGGGTCTCCCGCGTGGGCGGGTGAGCCGAGCCAGGTCAGGGCGGCGACGACTGCGATCGAGGCGGTGCGAAGGACGTGCATGGCTGGGTCTCCGTTGGGATGTGGGTGCGTCCGAGGCTGAGATGCCGCCGCTGCCGCCCGTTGTGGCGCGATTCGCGGAATCGCCGCACATCTCCGAGAATGTCAGCCCTGACATGATCACACCACGCCTGCGACCACGCTTGGAATTCACCGTCCCGTTGACGCCGGAAGCGATCGCCGAGCGGACCATGGCGGCCCTCTCGGAGCCGGAGTCGCCCTGTCGGGGCAGGGTTGGGCCCGACCAGATCGAGCTCTCCATCCGCAGCCAGGACCGGCACTTTTGGTCGCCGCAGCTCAACGTCCTCCTGGAGTCGCGTGACGATTCGACGCTCATCGGCGGCAACATCGGCCCCAATCCGGACGTCTGGACGCTGTTCCTCGCTGCATACGCTTTCGTCGTGCTCAGTGCGATCACCGGGCTGTTCATCGCGGCGGCACAGTTGACCCTCGGCACGCCGCCCTGGGCCCTCGTCGCGGCGCCGACAGGGCTTGTCTTGGTGGTGGCGATCTACTTCGCCGCGGGTGTGGGGCAGCGGCTGGGTCGGGAGCAGGCGGATGTCCTGGTGGAATTTCTGGAGCGCGTGGTCGAGCACACGCACGCAGATGCGCGCACGCCGGAGGAGGATGCATGACCGAGGATGAACGATTTGCAAACCTGCCGTCGCTGCTGCCGCAGGTTCAGCACGAGCCATTTCAGCCCGAGGGCACGCCCGAAGACGCCGCACGCCGTTTCTATGAGGTGATGGAGCAGCGCCGATCGGTCCGGTTCTTCTCCGACAAACCCGTGACGCGCGAGACGATCGAGTGGATCTGCCGCGCCGGCGGCACTGCCCCCAGCGGCGCGCACAAGCAGCCGTGGCGCTTCGTGTGCGTCAGCGATCCGGCCCTGAAGAAGGAGATCCGTGCCGCGGCGGAGCAGGAGGAGCGCGAGTTCTATGAACGCCGTGCGTCGCGTCGCTGGCTCGAGGACCTCGCGCCGCTCGGTACCGACTCGAGCAAGCCCTTCCTGGAGGTCGCGCCCTGGCTGATCATCGTCTTCCAGATGGCCAGGACCGATGATGGCGGTCAGGTGTACTACCGCGAGGAGTCTGTCGGCATCGCTTGCGGCATGCTCATCAGCGCGATCCATCACGCCGGTCTTGTCACGCTGACGCACACCCCCAGTCCCATGGGCTTTCTCAAGGAGGTCCTGCGCAGGCCAGACCACGAGCGCCCCTTCCTGCTGCTGCCCGTCGGGTACCCGGCCGAGGATGCGACGGTGCCGAACATGGAGCGCAAGCCGCTGGATGAGATCATGGTCGTCAACCGCTGAGACGAGGAGTGAGCGCATGAGGAAGAAGACCGTCCTGTTGGCCATGCTCGGTGTCGTGGGCCTCGCGATCGCCCAGGATGCGGGGAACACCCCGACGATCGCACCGCCCTTCGACGTCGGCTCGATTGACCACGCCGCCATCGGCCAGGCGCAGATGAAGGCAATGATGCCCGCCAAGGAGCATGAGGCGCTGGACTACTTCGTGGGAACGTGGACCACCAGCGGCAAGATGTTCAGCATGGGCGATCAGCCCGGTGCACAGCCCATGCAGCTGACCGGCAATGCCACCTTCGAGTGGGTGCTCGGCGAGCGCTTCCTGCGTGAGCACGGCGGCGGCAGGTTCATGGGGATGGAGGCGTCCTTCGAGCGGTTCATTGGCTTTGACACAAATGCCAACCGCTACCAGATGATGTCCATGAGCACGATGAGCACGTCGATGAGCATCGCGACCGGACTGGCGTCGATGGACGGCACTGTCATCGTCTTCTACGGCCCGCTCGACGAGCCGGGGCTCAACCTGCGCGATCGGACCGTCAAGTACATCCTCCGCGTGCACGATTCCAACACCTTCGCCATGGAGGTGTACGACCCGCACATCGGCGAAGAGCACAACAAGGTGCTCGAGGTCACCTACACGCGTGAATGACGCGGTACACTCCTTGCCGCCATGCGACTGCTGAGTCTGCTCATCCTGACGTGCGTTGCTCTGACGCTGGTCCCGGGCTGTCACATCTTCTGGCGATCGCCCTGGCCGCCCGTGACGCGCTACACGTTCGAGGGCCTGCCGTCGAACGGCACCAAGGTCGTCGAGGACGTCTTCGATGCCCGCGGCGTCACGTTCACCCGCACCGGCAGCGATCCGGCGACCTACGACGTGGAGGGGCTGCGCACCGCGTGGGAGTTCCGCACGCTGCAGGTGTACCTGTATCGCGCGATCAAGAAGAACGAACTGGAAGTCACGATCACCAGCGCGTCGGTGGATTACTTCGGCGTCACGGCACGCGGCGGCATCGCGACGACGGTGACCATCCGCGTTTCTCCCGGGGCCACGGCGTTCATCGCCGACGGTACGTTCGACGATCCGTGGACGGCGGTGAAGATCGATCGCAAGGGCTTCTGGCGCGGCGAGGTGCGGACCGACGGCATCGTCGGCGAGGTTGGCAACTGGATCTACGGTGCCGCGGTCCTCGGCGACTCGGCCCGCTACTTCCGGATCAACGTGATCACCAAGCTCGAGGAGCCGGTCAGGGAGCGGGATCTCCCATTCGACCCGCCGGACGGTACTTCTCGATGAGTTCATCGACGATCTCAGGAAGGTCGTCGGGGTAGGTCTCCGGGAAGGTCCAGTACACGGAATTGGGACCCCGGACGAGGCCGCGTTCCTCCGGGGTCGCGCCCGTGAGCAGCACGATCATCGTGTCCGAACTGACCCACGGATTCTGATGGAAGTAGCTGTGTCCGAGGAAGGACGAGAAGCGCTTCTGGGCGTAGGTCACATCGATGGCCTGATTGCGCGATCGACGAATCGCGCGACGTTCTCGATCGGAGAACTCCTGCTCCGCCAGCTCGCCCAGTCGGCGCTGCTTGAAGATGCCCTGCGAGAACCCGAGCGCGGAGTCCGTGGTCGAGACGTACAGCACCATGGTCTTGGGCATGAGCGATGCGCCATCGAAGGATGCATCCGTCGCGAGGCCGAGGTCCATGTCCGGCGCTGCAAGCACGACATGCCCCAGCTTGGTCTTGCGGCGGACTTCCTCGATGGGCATGCCGAGGTGCATCAGGCTGAT
>JBCBTA010000326.1:0-4064 GCA_039818905.1 Planctomycetota bacterium | reverse complement strand
CGCTGCACCTTTTTGATGACGATGCCTGGCCGGGCGTGCTCGACGCCCACCCCGGAGCGGTCATCCTCACGCACCGTCCCGATCGCTCAGGAGCGCACGAACGCCTGCCGAGTGACGATGCGGGCTACGCACGACGGCTGTACGCCGCGCTGCATGAAGCAGACGCACTGGGTGCGCCGTGCATTCTTGTGGAACGACCAACTGGCACAGGTGGTCTGTGGGATGCGATTCGCGATCGGCTTCGACGGGCCTCCACCGACGGCTAGCCCGCCCGGACGATGCGCTCCAGCTCACCCGATGCCTCCTCGACGATCAGCTCATCCGCCTCTTCGAGGAAGAGGCCGTGACCGACGACGCCAGGCGTCTCATCGAGCCACGTCGCGAGCGCATCGAGTTCATCGGCATCCGCCTGGCGGAGCGTGGTGTCGATGATGACATGCCCGTTGTCCGTGACGACAGCTGCTCCACTCTCGTCCACCCGCAGCACGGGCTCCAGCGGTAACTCCTCGTGCAGCACCCGCATCGCAAAGGCGAGGCCGAAGGGGAGCACCTCGATCGGAAGCGGATGCCGATGACCAAGGTGCTCGACGATCTTGCCGCGCTGGACGAGGTAGACACAGCGGTCGGATGCCTGTGCGACGACCTTCTCGCGCGTCATCGCGCCGCCGCCACCCTTGATCATGCGCAGATGTCGATCCACCTCGTCCGCACCATCGAACAGGTAGTCCACGCGCTCCACCGACCCCATATCGACGGGCCGCAAGCCGAGTTCCGCCGCCAGTGCCTCGGTCCTTGAACTGGTGGAGACGCAGGTGATCTTCAACGCCTGTTCGCGTACGCGCTCGGCAAGCGCATGAATCGCGCGCGTCGCGGCTCGGCCGGTCCCCAGGCCGACCAGCATTCCATCCGTTACGGGCAGCACCGCAGCTTGTGCAAGCTGATCGACGTCAGACATGTCCCCACTCTAGCTGCTGCCCGCTCACGGCACAGCCACCCGATGCAACGCGATCGCCGCGGCGACGACGACGTTCAGCGAATCAACGCCGGACACCATGCCGATGCGCACACGACGATCCGCCCGACCCATCGCTTCCTGCGACAGTCCGGGGCCCTCGGCTCCCAGCAGCAGCGCAACGGGCGAGGACACGGCGAGGGAACCGATGTCGTCTGCATCAGCATCGGGCGTGAGGGCAAGGAGGGTGTATCCGGCAGCTCGAACGGTCTCGAGTGCATCGGGCCACAACGCAGCCGTACCGAAGGGAAGGCGCAGCGCCGCCCCCATCGAGACGCGAATGGACTTGCGATACAGCGGATCCGCGCAGCGCGGCCCGAGCAGCACGCCACCGGCGCCCAGCGCGATCGCGCTGCGGAACAGCCCACCGATGTTGTCGTGGTTGTTGACGTCCTCCAGCACCACCACCGCCCGACCGCCGGCGGCCTGCAGCAACCCCTCGGTCCGGACGACGGCGGGCCGGTCTCCCGCCGCGAGGCAGCCGCGATGGATGTTGAAGCCGACGACATCGTTCATCACGTCCTGCTCAGCGAGATACACCTGCGTATCGTCGGGAAGAACATCTCGAATCGACTCCAGGGCGACCGGCGTGACAAAGACCGAGCGGGTCGCCAGTGGTGAATCCGCCAGCAGCGTGCGCACCACGAACCGACCCTCGGCGATGAACACGCCATGACGTCCGCGTGCGTCGGCATCGCGCACCTCGCGATATGCTACCACTCGCGAATCCGCCGCGTCCCGAATCTGCTCCACGCGCATCGCAAGAGGATACGAACCACCATGACCGTCAGCATCACCCGTACCGCTGCCTTCATTGCTCTCGCTGGCCTCCTGGTCATGGGCTGCTCCTCCGAAGAGGAACCGACAACGCAGCTCGACACCAGCACACTGCCACCGGCGCCGTCGTCGAACCCGCTGGGGGCGACCGGAGGTTCGGGGCCCATCACCGAGGATGTCAATGCCGCCGCCGGCAGCGCAACCTCCGACGACGCCATCACCGTCGCCGGGGTGACCATGGATATCCCCGAGGGCTGGACACCCGAGCCGCCCGCAAGCTCGATGCGCCTCGCGCAGTTCAGTCTTCCCGGTGATGCCGGGCCAGCGGAGTTGAGCGTCTTCGCGGTCGGTGGCGGCATCGACATGAACATCGACCGGTGGATTGGTCAGTTCAGCGACGTTGTTGCAGGACCGGAGCGCGACACCGTGTCGCGCGACGGCCTCGAGATCGGCACGCTCTTCATCGCCGGCAGCTATGTCGTCGGGCCCATGATGGGCGGCACCGGCGAGCCGCAGGCCGGCACCGCGTTCCTCGGGGCCGTGATCCTCAACGGCTCACAGCAGGCGCAGCTCAAGCTGGTCGGTCCCGCCGCCACCATCGAGGCCCAGCGTGATGCGTGGAACAGCATGATCGAGTCGGTCAGCGCGACCAACTGATGCACGAGCTCAACCGGTACGACCTCTACGAACTGGCGGCACAGATGCCGGACATGCAGGCGCGCTTCCTCCACGCCGTTCACGGGCGTGCGCCCGCTGTGCTTGCGGAGGACTTCTCCGGCCCGTCCGGCATCGCACGGGCATGGCTGGCCATGGCGCCCTTCCACCGCGCGATCTGCACCGACCGCGACCCCGATCCGATCGAGCACGCCCAGAGGCGGCTGGCCGAGCAGCTCGATGAAGATCCGCACAGCCGCGCGACGTGGTGTGTCTGCGACGTGCTGGAGGCCGGGGGCAGGGCCGATGTCATCGCCGCGCTCAACTTCGCGGTGTGCGAACTCCACGACCGTTCCAGGCTGCTGACGTATCTTCGACACAGCCTGCTGCGTCTGGAGGCCGACGGCGTCTTCATCGCCGACGTCTACGCCGGCCCCGACGCGCTGCTCACCGGGCGATACACCCAGACGATCGACACCGAGCAGGGCGAGGTGCTCTACGAATGGGAACAGATCGAGGCGGACCCGCTGACCGCTCGCGTGCGCAACGCCATGCACTTTCGTCTGCCCGATGGCCGGGAGCTGCCCAGCGCCTTCGAGTACGACTGGCGGCTGTGGTCCATCCCCGAACTGCGTGATTCCCTGCGGGAAGCAGGGTTCGCGCGCACCGAGGTCTACACGCGCCTGGGTGATGCGATGGATGACGACGGGCGTCTGCTCGTCTCACCCGACTCGGTGGATGGGCAGCGCACCGATGCACCGGACGATCTCGACGACGACGAGCCCTTCGTCGCCTATGTCGTCGGGCGCTCCTAGCTCGTCGAACGGTCGTCAGAAGCCGTAGACCATACGAAGGAAGAAGTCGAAGTCGCTGCGCTTGGCATCGATGGTCTGCGTCTCGTAGCGGTGCTCCAGTCCGATGCGCAGCGAGATGCGCGGATCGCGGGCGACCTGGAGTCGCCACTCGCCGCGGAGGATCGACCGGAACTCCCCGAGTTCCTCCAGATCGGGGAAAACCTCCGCCGAAGCCACCAGACGCTGGGTGTCGTTGATTCGGTGGTCGAGTTCGAGGCCGGTAATGAGCTCGGGGATCCAGTCGCGCGTGCCGCCGCCGGCCTCGCGGTTGAAGCCGGCACCGAGGCGACCGCGCAGCGAGGTGCGCTCGTTGAAGATGAACGGGTAAGTCACGCCGGCACCGCCGGTGATGCGATACTCGAAGTCGCGGAACTCGTCGAGCTCGACACCGCCCTGGAGGAAGAGTGACAGCCGTTCATTGGTGCGTCCCCACTCCTGGCGAGCATTGGCGAGGAAGCGGTTGGCGGTGCGGTTGCCCCGATCGGTATCCAGGCGGTAGCGGGCGTTGAGGCGGAAGAGGGACTCCTCGTGGTTCCGCTCGACACGGAAGCCGAACAGCAGGTTGCGGCGCTCGGTGTTGCCGGAGGACCCGGTCAGGCCCAGTTCGACCTCGCGGTCCCACGTCGCCCTGGTCGGCTCGGGCGTCTCGATGATCGGGGTCGGCTCCGTGGTGGGCGGGACGGGCTCGGGCTCGACCTCGCCGCGGCGCTCGGCCTCGCGGTCGAGCGGTGCCTGCTGGGCCAGGGGTTCGTTGGTGAGGGCCTGCG
>JBCBTA010000325.1:0-4075 GCA_039818905.1 Planctomycetota bacterium | reverse complement strand
GGGGACGAACGTTGGCCCCGCCACCCTGGCCAACTCCTGCGCAGAGACGCCGGAGCCGATCGCGGCACGGACTGGCGTCGTGACTTCGATGACCTCGTAGTAGCCGAGCCGGCCGCGCAGACCGCTGCCGTTGCACTCGTCGCACCCGGTGCCATGCCAGCACAGACCGCCTTCGAACATCTCCAGTTCGCTGGGACCGAGTCGGTGGCGCATCGCCTCATCCAGCGGTGCCTGCGTCCGGCACGCCGCGCACACGCGGCGACCGAGCCGCTGCGCCATCACGCCCTCGAGCACGCTCGCCAGCAGGAAGGGCTCGACGCCCATGTCGATCAGACGACCGACCGCGCCGAGCGCGTCGTTGGTGTGCAGCGTGCTGAAGAGCAAGTGACCGGTGAGCGCGGAACGCACGGCGATGTCCGCCGTTTCACGATCGCGAATCTCACCGACCATGATCACGTCCGGATCCTGTCGCAGAATCGACCGCAGCCCTGTCGCGAAGCTGAGGCCGCGCTTCGGGTTCACCGGGATCTGATTCACGCCGGACAGCTCGTACTCGACCGGATCCTCGATCGTGATGATCTTCTTCGTCGGCGTGTACAGCTTGGTGAGCGCTGCGTACAGGGTGGTCGTCTTACCCGAACCGGTCGGGCCCGTTACCAGCACCATGCCGTGCGGCAGATCGATCAGCCGGGCCATCTTCTCGCGGTCCGGCTCGCGCATGCCCAGTGACTCGAGATCGAGCGAGATCGATTCCTTGTCGAGGATTCGCATGACGACCGACTCGCCGTAGATCGTCGGGACGGTGGAGACGCGGATGTCCACCTTGCGCCCCTCGAACCGCAGCGTGATGTGACCATCCTGCGGCACGTATCGCTCCGCGATGTTCATGCCGGCCATGATCTTGATGCGGCTCGTGATCGCGGGCTGCAGATGCTTCGGCGGCGGGTTCTGCTCCTGCAGCACGCCATCCACCCGGTACTTCACGCTCAGCTTCGTCTCGAAGGGCTCGAGATGAATGTCCGACGTGCGGCTGCGCACCGCCTCAAGGATGATCAGGTTGACGAGATTGATGAGCGTCGGCTGCTCCGCCATGCGGTGCAGCTCTTCGGCGTCGATCGCCTCGAGGTTGGCGAGCATGTCCTCGCCGTCGCCGTCATCTCCGCCCACCAGTCGGGAGCCGAGCTCCGCCGCGGTCGTGCCGTAGTGCGTGTTGAGCAGATCGCGGAGGTACTTGTCCTCGATACGGAAGCGATCGACCGGCATCCTGGCGACGATGGACACCTCGTCGGCCGCGGCGAAGTCCGCCGGATCGAGCATCGCGACGTGGAGCCGGCCCTCGTCGATGCGAAAAGGCACCGCGCGAAGGCGCATCGCCTGCTCGCTCGTCAGAAGTGAGGACGCCTCGCGATCGACGTCAGGCCGCTCCCGCAAAAGCGGGTAGCGGCTGTCGTCATGGCCTGAGGCGACGGTCTCCAGGGAGGTCATCGGAGCCCCCCCGCATGCACTGACGCGGCAGCAATCGACGGCAGAATCTGCGCATCCGCCACCGACATCCCGCCTGCCATCTTCATCGACCTACGTCCTCCACACACCACGAGACCGAGAGTCTACCGGTCACCGCCCGTGACGTTGACATCTTCCTCGTTGCCACCGTCATCCACGATCATCTCGAAGGCCATGAAGTTGCCGCCACCCTGCGATCCGGTGCCTTCGCGGCGGACCTCGGATCGTCGGGGCAGCCGTGATCGCTGCTCGGTCGAGAGCAGATCGCGGACACGGCTCAGGTACCGCCGATCCAGATCGCGACGGGCCGTGCGCGCCTCCTCGATCTCCTCTGTGTCGCCCGCGTCGGTCATGATGACCATCCCCCCGCCGGCACCACCGGCGAAGCGCATCGGTCCTCCGCTGCCACCCTCGGCTTCCGCATCCGCAATCGCACCGGCCCATGCATCATTCACGGAGGCGAGTTCGCGTTCATACGCCGCTCGGATGGCATCAACTTCGCTTTGCTGCTCCGGGGTGAGATCCTCGAAGCCCTCGACCGTCCCGATGACCGTCCCGGTGTAGCTGTCGCGGTACACCTGCGGGAAGCTGGCGCGGCGCATGGCCTCTTCGAAGGCCTCCCTCCGGGAATCCGGCAGGACGCCCTCCACCTGACGGGCGTACGTGCTGTTGACCTCGCACACCTTCTGCGACGCCTCACGGACCTTCTCGCGCGAGGCCATCAGCGCCTCGAAGTCGATCTCCATCGCGCCGCCGCCATCCGGCAGCGCCATCATCGAGGCCTTGCGCTGCTCCTCGCGCTCCTGCAGAGCGCGGTCGAACGCCACCTCGTAGCGATCGAGCACCGGCGCCAGCGCCTGACGCGTGTCGTCAGACAGCTCCATGTCGCGCGTCAGCTCGATGAGATCGACGCTCTCCCCGCTGAGCTGGCCGTTGCCCGCCAGCGTGAGGCGCCTGCGCATCCGCTCGAGCCTGGGCCAGTGGGCTTCCTGATCCGCCGACAGAAGCAGGCGAAGATCGTCGAAGAGAGCGTCCTTCATGTCCTCGCTGCGATCGCGGTAGCGACCCATGACCTCGGGAAGCTCCTCCATCATCAGGCGATGATCGTTGGTCTCCTCGGCCTCGGCTCGGAGGTCATCCATCGCCTCATCGCGCTCGGTTACCGCGTCGAGATGCTCCTGCAGCATGCCTTCGAACAGATCGTCCACGGCCTCGCGCTGCGCCGGTGACAACTCCAGTAGTTCGGCGTATCGGTCGATCTCGCGGCTGGACACGGGCGGCGTGCCGCCCCCACCGCCGAAGATCTGGGCCGAGGCGGCGCACGGAAGCAGCACGATGCCGATCAGGGCGGCGAGCCAGCGGATCACGTGATGACGGCGTGGTGACTGATGACGAAGCTGAAGCATGGGGTCGGTCCTCTCATCGCAGGCGCAGCTCAACGCGAGCCGCATGCGAAGCGTCTCCACCCCCATCTGACGCGCCATCGTGCCAGATCCGTCAGCGATCCTGAAGATCAGGCATCGCGACGACGCCAGTCGCGCGACGGACGCTCGGGCAGGCGGGAGGCCTGATCCTCATCCAGGACGCGGCGAATGCGCTCGACGGTACGCTCCTCCAGCTCACGACGCTCATCGCGAAGCTCACCCATCTCGCCATCGCCGCCGCGGCCGCCGCGGCGGCCCCAGCCGAACATGTCGCGGGCGGTCCGAGTCATCTCACGCTCCTCGATCGCCGTCTCCTGCTTGGAGGCGAGGGCGGCAAACTCACGGGCGAAGGACGCGCGAATCTGCTCCATCTCGGTCTGCTGGTCGGGCGTCAGATCCTCGAACTGCTCGACCGTGTTCATCGCCCGATCGGCGTAGGTCTCGCGGTAGACGGTCGGGAAGCTGCGCTCGCGGAACTCGCGCTGGAACTCCTCGGCGGACTCGCCCTCGAGCATCGAGCCGATCTGACGAGCAAAGCGGCGGTTGATGTCGCGCACGGCGACTGCCGCCTCGCGGGCATCGTCAAAGAGCCGCTCGATCTCGTCGAAGTCCTGCTGCTGCCACAGGCGCATGCCCTCAGACTGCCCTTCCTCATACTTCTTGTTGCGCTCGACAAGCGCGCGATCGAGCTCAAGCTCGTACTGACGCAGGACAGGACGCACGGTCTCCTCGGTGTCCACCGGCAGATCAAGCTCCTGCACCGTCGCGATGAGATCGACCGACTCGCCACTGAGCAGGCCGTCGTTCATCGTGCGCATGCGGCGACGCATCCGCATGGCGTCGTCCCAGTTCTCATCCTGCTCGGCCGAGAGCACCAGCCGCATGTCGTCGAGGAACCCCTGGTTCAGTCGCTCCTTGCGCTCGCGGAAGGGCTCCATCGCCGTGCCGAGGTCCATCCAGATGCTGGGATCGCGCGTCTCGCGGAACTCCTGGCGCGCCGCGTCGAAGACCTCCCGGAGCTCCTCCTGCAACGTCGCCACCTCGGCCTGATACGTGACGAGCAGGTCGTCTGCCAGGGCCACCTGCGTCTCATCCAGGTCCAGCAGCTCGGTGTATCCCTCGATTTCCTTGCTGTCGATCTCCGGCTC
>JBCBTA010000324.1:0-4098 GCA_039818905.1 Planctomycetota bacterium | reverse complement strand
CCGTCGGAACTCCATGCCGAGCGCGTTTCTTCGGCCGGATGGCTGGTCATGCGGGTGGCCTGGCCGCCGCTGCTGCCGAAGAAACGCGCTCGGCATGGAGTTCCGACGGCGAGCACATCGCCTTCGAGAGCGACCGCTCCGGCTACCGCAACATCCATGTGATGCGAGCCAGTGGCTCGGACGTGCGGCAGGTGACGCACAGCGATCGCTCGCTCACGCTCAGCGGCTTCGGCGCCGACAACGCCAGCGTCCTCGTCGATGCGTCGCGCGAGGGAGATGTGTACCGCTCCACGCGCCCGTACCGCGTCTCGCTGGAAGGCGGTCCCATCGAGCGACTGCACGATGCCTTCGGCTCCATGCCCAACGAGAACACTGATGGGCTCATCGTGTTCGACCGGGGCGGCGCATCATGGACCCGGCGTCACTACCGCGGTGCGGACTCACGCGATGTCTGGCTGCATGACACCAATGACGGCACCTTCACCCAGGTTACCTCGTGGCCGGGCAACGACGGCAAGGCCCGCTTCCTCGGCAATGACCAAGTCCTCTTTCTCTCTGATCGCGACCTCGACACCGTCAACATCTGGGGCCAGCGCGTTGGTGAGAATCGCGCCCGTCGCCTGACCAACTTTGACGGACGCGACGTGCATGACTTCGACGTCTCAGCCGACGGCTCACGCATCGTAATGACCGTGTGGGACACGCTGTACGTGCTCGACCAGCGCGCACCTGTGTCATCGATCCGCCCGCTGACCATCACGGCGGCCGACGACGAACTGGACGAAACCGAGCTCAAGTCGATGCGCTCGGAAGTCAGCGAAGCCGAGCTCAGCCCCGACGGCGAAGTCATGGCGTACGTCGCGTGGGGCGACGTCTTCGTCCGCAACGTCAAGGACAACAGCCCCACGCGTCAGGTCACGCGAGGCGAGGCCCGCGAACGCGACCTTGCATGGTCACCAGACGGCGTCACGCTCTACTTCGTGTCCGACGAGGATGGAACCAACTCCATCTACACAGCGACCGTTGCAACAACGCGCTCGGAGATCCGCGACGCCTTCGAGGAAGCGACCACGCCCGAGGTGACCGAAGAAGAAGAGTCGCCGAACGAAGACGCGCTCAGCGACGCGGCAGAAGATGCCGACGCTGCCGACACGACCGGCGAGGAAGGTGACGAGGCCGACACCGACGAGGCTGACGCCGAAGAGAAGGACGAGGCCAAGAAGGACGAGACGCACCCCGGCGATCGCTGGCACGACGCCGTGCGCTTCGACGTCGAGCCCATCGTCGCCAGCGCGTTCAACGACCGCGGCCCGACGCCCTCGCCCGATGGCGAGACGCTCGCCTTCCGGCGCACCCGTGGCGACCTGATGCTGCTCGATCTCGATTCCGGCGACGTCTCCACCTTCAAGGAGAGCTGGAACACCTGGGGCAGCTGGGCGTGGAGCCCCGACAGCCGGCACATCGCGTACGCCGATCTGGATGAGAACTTCAACTCCGAGGTCTTCATCGGGCGGGCCGACGGCACGGGCGAGCACGTCAACATCTCGATGCATCCCGACAACGACAGCCAGCCGCGCTGGTCCGCCGATGGCCGCATCCTTGCGTTCATCTCCGATCGCATCAACGACGAGAACGATGTGTGGATGGTCTACCTCGACCGTGATCTTGAGGCGATGACCGATCTCGAACTCGCTGCCTACTACGAGGATGCCGCCAAAGCTGCCAAGAAGCGGAAGCCTCTCGAGCCGAAGTCCGAAGACGACGATGCGAAGGACGATGAAGCCACGGACGACGAGTCCGACGAGGACATCGACGAGTCGCCTGAGCTGTCGCTGGGCGACGCCTACCTGCGGCTGCGCCGCGTGACCAGCTTCCCGCGGGACGAGGGCAACCTCATGCTCGCGCCCGGCGGCGACAAGTACATCTTCAGTGCCGCAGGCGGCGCCGCGGGTGACGGCGGCATCTTCACCGTCAAGTGGGATGGCTCCGACGCCAAGCGACTCGGTTCGGGCGCATCGATTCAGCATGTCACACTCGATGGCGGCCACATCGTCATCGTGCGTGGTGGCCGGGCGGCCACCGTCAAGATCGACGGCGGCAAGACGGAGTTCATCGACCTCAGCGCCCGCGTGAACGTCGATCTCGAATCGCAGTCGAGCCAGATGTTCCGGGAAGCCGCACGCGAACTCGGTATGACCTTCTACCACCCCACCATGAAGGGGCTGGACTGGGAAGGCCTGACCGAGCAGTACCACGAACTGGCCAGGCGCTCACGCACGCCCGGCGAGTTCGCCTACGTCGCCAACCGGTTCATCGGCGAGCTCAACGCGTCGCACCTGGGCGTGCGCCCGCCGACGCCGGCGAACCCCAATCGCCAGAGCAGCGGCCGTCTCGGCATCGATGCCTCGCCGCGCGATGGGGGCGGGTTCATCGTCGATCGCGTGCTGGAGTACGGCCCGGCCGAGGCCGGATCCATGCGCCTCCACGAAGGCGACGTCATCACGGCCATCGACTTCGAGCCCCTGGACGAAGGTGCCACCATTGACGAACTGCTGACCGGCAGGACGGGTGACGAGGTCGTCGTCACCGTTGAGCGCACGCTGGACGATGGCAACACCACCGAGCTTGACCTGCTGATGACGCCCGTCGGCTACGGCACCGAAGTGCGCCTGCGCTACGACGACTGGCAGCGCCACAACGCGCGGCTGGTGGACGAGTGGTCCGACGGACGTATCGGGTATCTGCACATCCGCTCGATGGGCTCACCCTCGCTGATCGAGTTCGAGCGCGATCTCTACGCCGCGGCCCACGGCAAGGATGGTCTGCTCATCGACGTGCGCAACAACGGCGGCGGCTGGACAACCGATCGCATCCTCGCATCGATCATGGTCACCCCCCACGCCTACACGATCCCGCGCGGCGACGACTCGGGCATCCTGACCGGCTACCCGCAGGATCGCCTGTTCATCCAGCGCTACACACAGCCGGTGAACATGCTGTGCAATGAGAAGTCGTTCAGCAACGCCGAGATCATCTCGCACGCGTTCAAGACGCTTGGCCGCGGTACGCTCGTCGGCCAGGAAACGTACGGCGCGGTGATCTCGACGGGCGGCTTCACGCTGATCGACGGCACATGGGTCCGCCGTCCATTCCGCGGCTGGTTCCTTCCAGACGGCACCGACATGGAGAACAACGGGGCCGTGCCCGACATCATCGTGCCGCAGTCGCCGGACGACGAAGTCGCCGAATCGCCCCACGGCTACGACGCCCAGCTCAAGGCGGCCGTGGTGGATCTGCTCAAGCGCGTGGACTGAGGCCAAGCGCGCACGAGCAAGCCCGCCCCGAACATCCCCTTCTCTATGCCTCCTCCCCATCTGGCCGCCCGCGGGCTCGCATGCGCAGGCCTGTGTGGCGTAAGTATTTGCATGCAATGCACTTGCGCAATCAGGCTTCCGGAATCCGAAACTCCCACCCACAAATGCGGTACAAGACCTTCGTCCGAGGACAACGTTGATCCAGTGACATTCAGGAGAGTGCACATGCAGAGTTCGATTTCCCGCGCCGCTGCCGCGAGCGCGGCTGTCGCTGCGCTGGCGATGACGGCGGGAGCCGCATCGGCGCAGGACGGAGTTCGTCCTGACGCGACGATGCTTCAGTTCCCCGACGTCAGCGACACGCAGATCGTCTTCGTGTACGCGAACGACCTGTGGGTCGTCCCCCGCTCCGGCGGCGTTGCAAAGAAGATCGCATCGCCACCCGGCACCGAGGGCTTCCCGAAGTTCAGTCCGGACAACTCGACGGTCGCCTTCATGGGCAACTACGAGGGTGACACGGACCTGTACACCATCCCCGCCGATGGCGCGGGCACAGCCCATCGCGTGACGCACCACCCGACCGGTGAGGTGCTCTCAGAGTGGGCGAATGACAACGAGCTGATCTTCTGGGCCAGCGGCCTCAGCGGCCTCGGTCGCCAGACGGCGCTGTTCACGGTGGACGCCGAGGGTGGCCTGCCCGAGCGTCTTCCGGTGCCGTACGGTGCCAACGGCGCGATCAGCCCGGACGGCACGTGGCTCGCCTACACCCCCCACTCGCGCGACT
>JBCBTA010000323.1:0-4101 GCA_039818905.1 Planctomycetota bacterium | reverse complement strand
CTCGGGAACATCAATCTCGCCCGCCGCGGCGATGTGGATGACGACGGCGATGAGGACCTCGAGGATATCTACGCGTTCGAGCAGGCCGCCGGTCCGAATCTTGATGACGACGTCCCCAAGCTCGCCGCCGCGGATCAGGTCGCGCAGGAGGATTCGATCCACCGTCGTGCTCGGTGTGCCTTCCCGATCGACATCAAGATTCGGACCGGCGGCCTGCTCGAACGCGTAGATATCCTCGAGGTCCTCATCGCCGTCGTCATCCACATCGCCGCGGCGGGCGAGATTGATGTTCCCGAGCTGATCGGGCTCTTCGGTGACCGGGTACAGGAACGCGAGGGCGTCAGGCAGGCGGGCGGCCCAGGCGAGCTCGTTGTGCTGCTGGCCGTAGCCGACCTGGAAGCGCAGATCACCCTCGATGGTGTAGCGATCCGCCACGTCTGTGCGCCCCGCGAGGTTGTCGCGCAGGCTGTAGCTGCCGGTGTAGCCGTCGTTGCTGTTGCCGCTGTCACCGACGTCCAGGTACAGCCGGATGGCCCGCTTGGGCTGGCTCTTCACGCGTGCGGGGAAGTTGGGTAGCCACCACGAGCCGCTGAAGGCTCCGATGCGTGTGAACGTCGATGTGTGGTCCCAGCCCTGGTACAGCGAGACGATGCCGCCGAGGGAGGAGCCGAGGGAGCCGGTGTCGCCCGCCAGCGTGCGGTACTGCGCGTCGATCAGCGGCTTGAGCTCGCTCACGATGAACGCCGTGTAGTCGTCGGCGGCGCCCTGCGTGCCGAGCAGGCTGTCATCGGGGGCGATGTAGTCGCGGAAGCGATCGGTCTGATCGACGCCGACGATGATCGTCTCGCGCATCACGCCGGTGCGCATGAGCTCGCGCGATGTCTCGTCGGCCAGCCAGTCGCCAAAGGTGCCGGGCTCGAAGACGTTCAGACCGTCGTGCATGTACAGCACGGGATACGAGCGCTCCGGATGCTGCGCGTATCCCCGCGGCAGGAACACCCGATACCGCCGCGTCTCGCCAAGGACCGCTGAGAAGATCGTCGGCGCCGCCGACGGGACTGCGTCGGTGTAGTCCTTGCGGGCGGTGTCGATGGTCGGCTTGGGCTCGTAGGTGAAGATGCTCTCCTGGCGGACGAGCATGCGGTCGAGCTCGGTCGTGAACGTCCCGCCGGACGGCACGGTGCCGGGGCCGCCGGTCTCCACGAAGGAGTACTCGATCGGCTGTCCCGCCTCGCCGACTTCCGGCGCTCCCCAGCGCGTCTCGCCGGGTGAGAGGCCTGGGCCGATGATGTACATGCCGGTCGTCGTGAACGAGCTGCTGCCCGGCGGCTGCCGCCAGCGCAGCTTTGGCTGGTTGAGGCTGGTGTCGAGAATGATGGTCTTGTGGGCCGGATCGGGCGCGATGGTGCCCGTCGATGCTGTGACCGGCGCGGTCAGCGGCGTGCCATTGGCCGGATCGCTGGTCTGGCCAGCCTGGTCATCGCGAAGGTAGTAGCGGTAGGTGTAGGTGGTGTTGGCGGGGATGGCGACGGTGGCCCGCCACGTCGGATAGCTCGTCGGCGCGAGCTTCACGGCGAAGCGCAGATCGTCGGCCCCAAGCTGCTCGATGTCGCCCAGCACGAAGACGGACTGCCCCGGCACGGTCGTCTGCGTGATCTCGAACGTGACATCCTCGGCGCGGGCCGGGGTCAGTGCGAGCAGCAGCACGAGAGCGAGCGGGACAATCACAGACAAACGCATCGGGCACTCTCCTCCGGACGATGCGATTGTAGGGGAGGGATGGGAGCGCGGCTGCCGGGGTTGCATCGTCGGGCATACTGGTGTCGTGCGCCAACTTCTCCTCGATCTCGTCACCCTTTTCACTGACGCCCGACATCCGCTGTTCTGGATTGTCTCGATCGGACTGGGTGTTCTCGCGCTGCTGTCGCTGCGCTACGCCATTCGAGGCGATCGCAGCCGGCGTGGGACGCGCTGTCCGAAGTGTGGCTACGACATTACGAAGACCGAAGGCCCTCGCTGCCCGGAGTGTGGGCTCGATCGCATCGCGGACGGTCGCACGTTTCGCAGACATTCCCGTCTGCGCCGTGGCCTGACCTTCGTTGTGCTGTCATTGGCGCTCGCGAGCCTGCTGACTCTGCGCGTCGTGCGGCTGAACGGCTACGACTGGACGGCTGCGCTGTCGAACACGGTGCTCGTGGTCGTGATGGACTTCGGTTGGCATTCACCCGTGCACACGCGCCTGGGGCATCGTGTCTACTGGGCGGGCGGGCCATCGGCCGCGTTGTGGGCATGGCAGCAGGGGATTCTCGAGTGGCGCTTCTGGCGTACGGCCGAGGGCCCGTCACGCGATCGAGACGACTTGGTGTACTCCTATGCCACGTTCATCGAGCCGTCAGCACGAGGTGATGCGTGGGTCGCGGATCTCGCTGCCGGGGGATCGGCGACGAGCATCATGGTGATGAACAACTGGCCCGCAGCACGTCTTGCTCCACACGCGCGGTCCATTCTGGATGGTGTCGATGAGTCGACCGAGGGTGAAGTCCTGTTCACCGTTTTGCCGCTGATCAAACGACACCCCGACCTCTTTGCTGCCAGCGCATCGAGCCTTGAAGCGGCTGCTCGTCGTTCTGCACGGCAGCAGAGCTTTGAGGCTCTCCGGACGCTAACGGCGTACATCGGCGCAGACGCGGCGACGGTCCGCTCCATCTACGAGTCCTACGGCGAACTCAGCGACCTCGATCGCTGCCGCGTCTTCTTCGCCATTGAAGTGTCGATCAACCCGCTGCCAGAAGTGATCATCGCTGATGCGCACACAGCGCTGCAGAGCGACCATGAACTTCTGCCGATCGCAGCGGCACAGCTTCTGCTCGAACAGGGCCGACACCGCGATGCTTCGTTGGACGTGCTTCGCATGCGAGCAGAGACGAACTCGTTTGCACAGGCTGCGCTCGATCGGCTGGGTCTTCCCTTGGAGCCCGACGCCCCTACGCAGCCACCGACCCAATAAGGCTGTCCCGCAGACGCAGGCCGTGGTCGGTCGCAGCGACGGCTTCGCCCTGGCGGGCGAGGTAGCCGGCCTGGACCATCTGGTCTCGCACGTGCTTCCAGTCGGCGCCGAAACCCAGCCACAGAGCGTGGTCGAAGCCGTTGGAGTTCCCCCGCTCCAGGCGGCGGAGGGCGAGGAGAAGGCAGTCGCGTTCGAGCTGTCCGAGCGTTTGAATCGTCATCTCACAAACATCCTTTGGAAACGGACGTGATGGTTTTCGCTCGAGCGTGTCCGATAGATGCGGCGTGGGGACATTCCCGTCTGCCGACTGCCGTTCAACGCGTCGGCCCCGGCGCGATTGCACGTGTGACTGTCTCTGATGCTGTGGGATGTTGCGTGGGCAACGCGACACTCTCCGATCCGGGACACGCGTGGTCCATCCCAACGGCGCCATCGACGCAATGGCGGGCGGCATCGGCGGCAACGATGACCCAACCGGAACAGGCCGCCCGACCCACGTGCTCTCGCCTGCCCGCGCACGCGTGAGCCGCAAGTCGGGTTCTCGGGTCGCCGACCTCTTCCCGGACGCGCGGCGCCGCTGCCGCCGGCACGCATTCGCGGAAACAGGGAAGAGTTGTCATGACGAAGATCAACGGTCGTACCGTCTGTGCGGTCTGGGCGATCACCATGCTCCCGGCAGCAGCCTCCGGCGCCCTGATGTGGGACGTCGAGATCGCGGACCCGACGGGCGACATCGCGCCGTACGCCGCCGACATCGAACGGACGGTGCACGCCGCGGCTGCCGAATGGGGACGCTGGATCGACCCTGGCGCGTCTGTGATGATCGACATCCGGGTTTCCCTGGATCCGTCGATCTCGACCGCCGCCGGGCGGAGCGTCACGTCCGCCTTCCTGTACGACAACGGTGACTTCGACGTGTGGGAGCAGGGAGCCGCGGCGGAGATCCGCCTCGGGTCCGACCCCAACGGGGCGACGCACGACGTCGAGATCTTCCTCGGGGCGTCCTACCTCGCCAACGAGCTGTGGTTCGACCCCAACGGTTTCCGCCAGCGCGACGTCATCCCCGCCGATCGCACCGACGCCTACAGCGTCAT